>JAYWBY010000547.1:0-3746 GCA_043781115.1 Pseudomonadota bacterium | reverse complement strand
GAACACTTACCGCGAGCGGCTGGCGTATGAACTCAACGTCATCTGCAACATGGGCTTCGCTGGCTATTTCCTGATTGTCCAGGACTTCATCAACTGGGCGAAGCGCGAGGGCATTCCCGTCGGTCCGGGCCGGGGCTCGGGCGCCGGCTCGATCGTGGCGTACGCGCTCCGCATCACCGACATCGATCCGATCCCTTACAATTTGCTGTTCGAGCGCTTCCTGAACCCCGACCGGATTTCGATGCCGGACTTCGACGTCGACTTCTGCCAGGACCGGCGTGACGAGGTCATCAGATACGTCACGGCGAAATACGGCGCCGCCAACGTCGCCCAGATTACGACGTTCGGCAAAATGAACGCCAAAGCCGTCGTCCGCGACGTAGGTCGCGTCTTGGAGCTCGGCTACAACCGCGTCGACCGCATCGCCAAATTGATCCCGAACGAGATCGGCATCGACCTCGAAGAAGCGATCATCAAGGAGCCGCGGATCGCCGAAGAGGCGGCGCGCGACGACGCCATCGCCAACCTTCTAAGACTCGCAAAAGAGCTCGAAGGCCTCAACCGCCACAGCTCGGTCCACCCCGCCGGCATCGTCATGTCGGACGGCCCGATGACCGACTACGTGCCGGTCTACAAGACCGAAACCGACGGCCTGATCACACAGTACGAAATGAAGATGGCGGAGAAGGTCGGCCTGGTGAAGTTCGATTTCCTCGGCCTGAAAACCTTGACCGTCATCGAGAAGGCCGTCGAACTCATCCGCCGCGAGAAGGCGAAGGACTTCGACATCGCCTTGATTCCGATGGACGACAAGCGCGTCTACAAGATGATCAGCGCCGGCCACACCGTCGGCGTTTTCCAGCTCGAGTCGAGCGGCATGCGCAACCTCGTCATGAAGCTCATGCCGAGCTGCTTCGAGGACGTCATCGCCTTGGTCGCCCTCTTCCGCCCGGGCCCGCTAGGCTCCGGCATGGTCGACGACTTTATCGAGTGCAAGCACGGCAGAAAGCCGATCGACTACCCGCTGCCGCAGCTCGAACCGATTTTGAAAGAGACTTACGGCGTCATTCTTTACCAAGAACAGGTCATGAAAGTCGCCGGCGAACTCTCGAGCTATTCGTTAGGCGAAGCCGACTTGCTGCGCCGAGCGATGGGCAAGAAGATCCCCGCCGAGATGGAGAAGCAGAAGGTCCGCTTCATGACCGGCGCCGCGACCAACGGCATCAACGAGGAGAAGGCCGGCGCCATCTTCGACTTGATGGCCGAGTTCGCGAACTACGGTTTCAACAAGAGTCACTCGGCGGCTTACGGCCTGATCGCCTATCAAACGGCGTATTTGAAGCAGCTCTATCCCGACGAATTCATGGCCGCGATCATGACCTGCGACTTGGACAACACCAAGAAGATCGTCCGCTACGTCGACGAGATTCGCCGGATGCATGCCGAGCTCCTGCCGCCCGACGTCAACCGCTCCGAGCTGGAGTTCGCGGTCCTTGGCAAGAGGAAGCTCGACTTCGGGCTGGCGGCGATCAAGGGCATCGGCGTGCAAGCGCTGGAACCTTTGCTCGAAGCGAGGAAAAAGGGCGGCGTCTTCAAATCGCTCGCCGATTTGGCCCGCCGGGTCAATTTGCAAAAGGTCGGTAAGAAGACCTTGGAACTCCTCGGCCAAGCCGGCGCTCTCGACTCCTTCGGCATCAGTCGGCCTAAGTTGATGGAGCTCATCGGCGAAGTGGTCAAGTTCAGCGAGGCCCATCACGAAGCTCGGCACTCTGGGCAACGCAATCTTTTCGACTCCGAGCCCGAGGACACGCAAGCGGCGCAAGACTTGTCTTGGGAGCTGTCGCCGCTCGATTTGCGGGTCGGCGCGCCGAGTCCTGAATGGCTGAAAAAAGAGAAAAATCTCCTAGGCGTCTATCTCAGCGACCACCCGCTCTCCTTCCACCGCGAAGACCGCAAGGCCTTCGGCCGGATCGGCATCGCCGACCTCGGCAAATCGGTCGGCAGGAAGAACGTCGGCATGGTCTGCGTCTTGGCCGCGGTGAACGAACGCTTGAACAAGAAGAACAAGCGCATGGCGAGCCTGCGCCTGGAAGACCCCGACGGCGCCATCGAGGCGATCATGTTCGAGAACGAGCTGCCGGAGGAGTTCCCACCGGCTGGCACGGTCGTCGTCGCCGTCGGCAACGTCGACATGAGCCACGACGGGCAAACGTTGCGCTTCCGCGTCGAACGCATCACGCCAGTCGCCGAGATGCGCGAGGAGCACGTCAAGGCCGCAACCGTGCGCTTGGCGCCCCTCGGGGGAATGCGAGCCAAGCCGGCGGAATACCAGACGGCGATCGGCAATTTGAAGACGCACTTCCAACGCCACAGCGGCGACACGCCGATAAGGCTGGTCGTGGAATACCAAGGAGCCGAAGTCGCCGTCGACTTGAAGCACCTGGGCGTCAACCTCACCGACGACTTTTTGCACGGGCTGAGCAGCCTGGCCTTCGCCTCGACCGACGTCACCTTTCAGCTCTTCAACTAAAGGCTTAAGCGGGTGGCGAGAAGGGCGGCAATTTACTTGGTTTTGGCGTTGGTCTCGCCTACCGCTTTGGCCAAGGTCGCGGCCAAGGTCCCGGCCAAACAAGCGTCCACGCCCCAAGATCAATTCGACGTCGGCTTGGGCGGCGGACTCCTCATCGCCTTTCCGCCGATGGTGACCCTGCAATCTTCGTGGCGCGTCAACCGCATGTTCAACGCCGGCATTGAAGCGGGATACCTCAACGTGCCAGTCGAGCAGTTCGAGGGCCGGAGTTCTTACGTCGGAGTGGACGGCAAGGTCGCCTTCAGCTCTTACGGCACGTTCGCCGGACTGAGCGTCGGGCGGCGGACGTTCGATATCGTCACGAAGAACGCCCTTTACGTCGGCGGCATCGAAAACGACGTCACCTGGACGCGCCACGTCAGCCAGGAGATCGTCTACCCGAAGCTCGGCTGGATGCATCTCGGCAAGACCGGGCACGCCTTCGTCTTCGCCGCCGGCGTCGTCGTGCCGGTGGCGACCAGTTTTTCCATGGAGCACGACCCGAAGTTCATTCAGGGTGGGCTGTCGTCTTCCGACCTGGCGGTGGAAGAAGAAAATCGCGCCGATGACGTCAAAAAGGTGACCAACGCCAACATCCCGTCGATTGAGCTCAAATACATCCACTTTTTCGACTGGCTGCCGTGACGCCGCGCCGGGCGCTGGCCGTGGCGCTTTTGGCGCATGGGGCCGTTTGGTTCTTGCTCGAGGCGGCGGCCGAGCGGCAAAAGGTGCGGCAGGTGCGCACCTATCGGCAGAAGATAGTCGTGCGCATGACTGAGGCGCCCGCCAAACCGTCACGCAAGACGCTGGCGCAGGCGCCAAAGGCGGCAACGGTCCGGCGTCCGAACGCCACTCCGGCGAGCCGCTCGGCGGCAGCCGCCGCGCCGATGACCAAACCCCGCTACGGCGATCTCTTGCCGGAGCTCGGCGACCTGCCGCTCGAAGCCTCCGGCGGAGCGAACGGGCCGCGGCCGTTTGCCCCGCCCAGCCAGGCGGCCGCGACCGTGTCGGACGAGCTGGCCGGCAAGCTGGACATCCCGCTCTTTTTCCGCGAGCAAGGCGCCTCGGTCAAGGCGTCCGCGAAGCTCCAACTCAATCCGCAAAGCCCGTCGGGGTGGTGGTTTCTCTATGTCGAGGGCGACCCGCTGCTGCGCGCCGTGCTCTTCGAGGCGTTGCG
>JAYWBY010000546.1:0-3748 GCA_043781115.1 Pseudomonadota bacterium | reverse complement strand
CCTAAGCTGAGCCATCTCCGCTGCCTGAAAGCCCGGCAGATGCGGGATTTCGACTTCGTTGGCGATTAGCCAGAACTGACCAGCAACCTCAAGATCGCGCTCGGAAATCCCCGTCCATGCTGGACTTCTTAGATACTCGGAAGCGCGTGTCAGCCCTGGCCATTGATAGATTTTGACGTCGGGCCGGTAGAAAGTCGTCTCCGCGACGAGTTGATAATTTGGCGCGAAAATCGGTCCATTTAGCTTTGCCAGGGTATCGGCCATGTCGGCGAAGCCGTGGGTCTCAGCCAGCAGCCGGTCCTTGTGCGGGGTCACGGGCAAGAATCCCGTGCGAGCGTGAAAAGCGGCGATGAGGACTAACGCAGCGTTGCAGAGGACGCCGACGCGCAAGAGCCGACGCGAGCCCGCGAAAAGCGGCGCCAAAAAAAACGCCGCGGTGACGACGTACATCGCCGACCAGTTGGCCTCGACCTTGCCCTTCAAACTCAAGAGTCCGACAATGGCGAGCGGCGTCCACGTCGCGGCAAGGAACAGCGGCCGAAGCTCCGGCAAGATCGTCTGCGCCGCGCTCGCCGCTCCTCGCCGCCGGCGTCGCCACAAGCGAGGAATGGCAACGGCGAAGGCGCCCCAAAATGCCACCTGCGCGGCGAAGTAACCGACGTAGCGATTGAGCGCCTTCAGGGCGTCGGCGTACGGCCCAGGCTTCTTCTCTTCGTGCGCCGTCACCTTTTCCAAATCGCGGAAGGGCTCGGCGAGGCTCCACTCGGCGCCGTATTTCGGCGTGATTTCCGGGGCCGGCAGCCGGTCCTCCGCTGCGCCGACAGGCCGCTCCATCGCCAAGCCGTGGCGCATCTGGAAGCGCAGCGTGAGCCAGTCGTTGTTGGCGTTCCACCAGAGGTTGGGCGCGAACACCAGCGCCGTCATTAGGGCACCGAGGTACGGCCACGGCGACTTCAGCCCCGCCCACCTCCCCTTCGGATGGAAGACGAGCGCCAAGACAAAGACCGGCCCCATGAACAGCATCGTGTATTTCGCCAGAAGTCCTAAGCCCGTCGCGGCGCCGGCCGTCAGCCAGCGCCGGGCGTCGCCTCGAAGCGCTAGCGCGGCTTCGCTCAGGGCCAGCGTCCAAGCCAGAATCAACGCGGTGTCGGGAGTCGTGTAGACGCCAGTAACTAAGCCGAGCACGTTGCCGAACGCCAGGACCACCGCGGCTTGCCTTTGGCCGCGCTCGGTAAAACCAGCGATTCGCGCCAGGCGCAGCGTCGAAAGCATCGTCAGCAAACCCACCAAAAGCGTGCCGAGGCGGGCGACGAACACTCCCCCTCCTAGCCTCGACGTCGCGGCCATGAATGCAACCAGCGGCGGGTGGTCGAAATAGCCGGCGGCGAGGTTCCTCGACCAACTGAAGTAGTAAGCCTCGTCCTGGATCGGCGGCATGACGGCGGCCGCTAGCGCCCAGCACCCGACGACGGCAAAGAGTCCTAATACCGGGCGACGACTCACCGGCCCTCCGCCAGCCGGCGGATCTTGTCGACGAGGCTCGTTTGCCGGGCGTCGCTCGTCTGGTTGTCGATGGCAAAGCTCAGCGCCTTTTTGACGCCGACGAAGAATGCCAGCTTCCTCGCCCGCGTCAACGCGGTATAGATCAAGTTGCGCTGGAGCATGACGTAGTGTTGCATCGAGCACGGAATAATGACGACCGGGAACTCGCTGCCCTGGGCCTTGTGCACGGTAATCGCATAGGCCAAGCGGAGGTCCATGACGTCGTCATCCTCGTAAGTGACCAGGCGCTCGTCGCCGAAGGAGACGATCAACTTGCCGCCGTCGACGCGCGTCTCGCGGACGAAGCCGATGTCACCGTTGAAAACCGCGAGATCGTAGTTGTTGACGCTCTGAATGACCTTGTCTCCCGGACGCAGGGTCAAAGGTCCACGCTTGTATTCATGGACTCCGGGCTTGAGCGGGTTGAGCAGGGCTTGTAGCTCTTCGTTCATCACCGTGGTGCCCAAGTCGCCGCGGTTCATCGGCGTCAGGATTTGCGTGTCGGAAACGGGGCTGAACCCATACTTCTGCGGCAGGTCCCGGGTGACCAGCCGCTGAATCGTCGCTTTGATGTCGGCGACCGATTCGACTTCCAAGAAGTGGCAGTCGGTCGCCTCGCCCTCGACGAACTCCGGGCGTTCGCCGGCGTTGATGGCGTGGGCGGTCTGGACGATGCGGGAGGCCGCGGCTTGGCGGAAGATCTGCGCCAAGCGGGTGAATGGCACTTCCTTCGATTCGATGAGGTCGCGCAGGACGTTGCCCGGGCCGACCGACGGCAACTGATCGACGTCGCCGATCAAGATCAGCTGAGCGGTGCGCGGCACGGCCCGAATCAAGGCGTCCGCCAGCCGAATGTCGAGCATCGAAGCTTCGTCGATGATCACGGCTTGGACGGTGAGCGGGTTTTGTTCGTTGCGGGCGAAGCCGCCCATGTGCGGCAACCACTCCAGCATGCGGTGGATGGTGCGAGCGGGCGTCGCCGCAACCTCGCTCAAGCGCTGCGCCGCGCGTCCAGTCGGCGCACCGAGGGCCACCGTCTTGCCCATGGCCTTCAGCAGCCGAATGATGGTGTTGGCGGTCGTGGTCTTGCCGACACCCGGTCCGCCCGTAAGAATGAAGACGCGGCTCGTCGCGGCGCGGCGCACTGCCGTCAGCTGCTCATCGGAAAGGGACGTACCGGACGCCTCGGCGTAGCGGTCCAACCAGGCATCCACACGCGTCGCATCGATGGTCACGGGCTCGGCGAGCAGCCGCATGACGGCATGGGCAACGTTCCACTCGGCGACGAGTATGTCGGCGCGAAAATGCGCCGAGGTCTTCTGCCCCGTTTCGCGGTCGTCGACCTGTTCGGAGACTATCGCGCCGACCTCGTTCAAGGCCCCAAGGCAATCGGCGAGGCGCGGCACGATGCGGTCTTCGCCCAGCCCGAGGCACCCGACCAGCATCTGAATGAGCTGCGGGGTCGTGACGTAGCAGTGGCCCTTCTCCTCCGCCGTCGACAGCTGGAACAGGATCGCGGCGCGCAGGCGTTCGGTGGAATCGGCGGCGATGCCCATACTCCGCGCGATTTTGTCGGCGGAAATGAAACCGATGCCGTGAATGTCGACGGCCAAACGGTAAGGATCGGCCGAGACGATTTTGATCGCGTCGGGGCCGTAGAATTTGTAAATGCGGGCGCCGAAGAGCGGCGAGATGCCGTGGGTGTTCAGGAACATCATGACGTCGGCGACGGAACGCTGCTCGGTCCAAGAGCTGATCATGCCTTCGGCCTTCTTCGCGCCAATCGACGGCACCTCCACCAAGCGCGACGGGTCGGCGTCGAGAATCTCCAGCGTCTTGTCGCCGAAATGCGCGACGATGCGCGAGGCGGTCTTCGGTCCGACGCCCTTCACTAACCCCGAGGCGAGATACTTTTCGATCGCCGGCGCGCTCGATGGGCGAATAGGCACGCAGCGGTCGATCTTGAATTGCGGCCCATATTGCGGGTGGCGGCCCCAAGTTCCGAAGAACTCGAACTGTCCGCCGGCATGTATCGCGGCGAAATGCCCGGTCGCGGTGAGCTCCGCCCCGTCGTCGCAGTTGCGAGCTTTGAGCACGGTCCAGCCGTTTTCTTCGTTGCGGTACGAGATGCGTTCGATCTCGACCCTGATCTGCGCCGTCGCTGGTTCCAAATGCTGAGCCCCCTCCTCAGCTCTAACAAATAGGG
>JAYWBY010000545.1:0-3755 GCA_043781115.1 Pseudomonadota bacterium | reverse complement strand
GCCGGGGCTTTAGGAAGAGGGAGGTTGAGAGGAAAAATTATCATGGTACCGGTTGGCCAAAGGAAAGGAAATTCGACGCGGTATCTTTTAGGGGATGGGCCAAGGCCCGCCTCGAGAACTTTGACGTTTCGGTAGCAAAACGGGATGTTGAGCGCTTTTTGCCGAATCCAAAGGTGCTGGATGGTGGTCCAAGGACTTGTTCTTGGCGGCGTTGGAGAGGATTTGAGGGCGTGGGTGGGTGGCCTTTGCGATGAGCCTTTTCCGCCTCTCTTTCCGCGTGTACATAAGAGCCAAAGGAGGCCTCATGAAATCGGCAAAATCATACATCTCGGGTCTGGTGCTTGTTGGCGCGTTAGCGGGTACCTCGGCCCGAGCCGAAGAGACCAGTTTTGAGGGCCAAGCGCTTGGAAGCGTCGATGTCCAAACGTACGAAGCCGTTACGACGTACATTTATGGGGACACGGCCCAAGCGATTTTCACCGCGACGGCCGCCCTGGCTAGGATCGAGACGATCTCGAGCGTACTGCGCCGGGTGGTGGGCCAGGATTTGACGTGCTTCGAAAAATTTCCGGAGGTGGGATCTACGGATCCAATCACCTATACGTGCAAATTTATCGTTCAGCAGGGTGGCAAAGTCGTACGACCGGCGCTCTAAAGAGGAGGAGCCTTCTTCCGGCGCGTCACCTACACGGGCTCGGCCAATTTCAGTGGGCTCTGAGTAAGAGGGTTTTTTTTTTGAGAGTCATACCTTCACCATAGATCGACAGCTCAACAGCTCAACGCCTCAATTTCGAAATAGGTACGAATTAAAATGCCACGAAGGACTCCGATGGTGGATTGATCCTAGGATATTTTGTTTTCGGTCCATTCTATCCCAATACTTTTGTATCGCGCGAATACATCCTTGTCGTTCGTCCAGTCGCTTGGCATTTCGTTGTTTAGTCCTGCGGCATTCAGTTTTGCATCCTCTTCGAGGGTGATGACGCAGACTTCTCCGAATCGGCCGAGGATGTCTCGTACCGAGGTCTCGGTCGGGTGGTCTAGGCCGAGGAGCATCTCTTTGACGAGTTTCTTCGGAACAATGTGATCGCGGCGAAATTTGGTTTCGCCAGCTCGAATTTCTTCGAGAGCCTTCTTTGAGTAGAAGCGGAAGCCTCGGTACATTTCGTTGGATTTGACGAACCTGAGGCACCAAGACCAATCGAGGATTCCGTAAACGAGAAAGTGCGGGATTTCGCCTGGGGTCATGGTCTGCATCTCGGCAATGAAGGTGGTGGCTTGTTTTAGGATCACGTCCTCTCTGCGTTTAAGTTGTTCCGGAGAGAACGCGGGGGTGAAGAGGTTGGCTTGGTTGGTCATGGATGAATCTCCAAGTGATTTAGAAATCTATCGACTCCACCTGGGCTTAGGATTTTTCGCTCTGAAAGTTCGGTGGGCTGGGGTCGATTATTTCTGCCTTCCCCGCACAACCCGAACTTTCGACCCGTCAAATGACACCTGAATCGTCTCCACGAGGAGACCAGTTACGTCGTCAAGCACGCCAGCGGTTTTAAGTGCTCGTTTGATCTTTCGACTCCGTCGCTCTGACGATTTCGCGTTGCTCGACGAAGATTGGCAAAGGCAAAACAGGTAATCGAAGCTGCGCTCAAAAGCAAAACCTCACCCAAGAGTGGGTGAGGCTGGGAATGATGAAGATAGGGGTTAGGTTCTAGACTCAGTTACACGTGATCGTAATGTTGGTCACATTAGCGCCCGCCACCGTCCCATCGTTATTCGTCAGCACGCAATTCTTCCCCGTGGTGTTGGACATGGGAACGATGTCGACCTGGTAGTTGTACCCGTCGTCGCGCGTTCCTGGGAAAGTAAAGCCGGTGTCGTCCGAGACCGTGACGTACTTCGTTGCCGTGGGTTGGTCGAAGTCCTGCAATATGACGTGCCCGCTGGAAATGCCGGTGCTCGTGCCGCCCAAGGTGTACGAAGCACTATTCACGCAGGTGATGTTGGCGGTCGTGACGTCGCCCTCGAGAGAAGTGGTCGTGCCGGCGGCCGCGACGGTACACGTCTGGCCGGCGGGCTGGGTGGTGACCGCCAACGTATAGGCGCCGAGCGCCGGCAGTCCGGCCACGGCAAAGGTGGTGTCGGCGGCGCCGACATCGACGGTTTTGTCGCCGGCGCTGACGACGAACGCGCCGCTTTGGCCCGCCACGCTGCCGCCCATCGAGTAAGTATTGACCGTGCAGGTGATAGCCACGTTGGTCACATTTGCGCTAGCGGTACCGGTTGCGCCGCTAGCAATCGAGCAAGTCTGTTGGGCAGGTTGTTTGCTAATCGTAACGGCATAAGCATCCCCTTCGAACAGCTTCTTCGGGAAGGTAAAAGTCGGGGAGGAAGTTTCATCCGTCGTCACGGTCACGGTGTCGCCGGCGGCCGTGGCAAGGACGAGGGTTCCGTCCAGATCCTTGACGGTGCCGCCAACGGTTAGCGTCGGCTCTTGCTTGCACTTGATGTCGACCGCTTTCAGTCTGTTGAATATCTTGACATAGGGAGGCGGGATTGTGACGCCGGTGAAGGTGACTTTTTCTTCGAAGCGATTGGCTGACGGATCGACCTTGCACGGATTCCCGTCTGGGGTCTTCGCCGACATTGTGAAGTCTGCGATCATCGGGCTCGTGGCTTCGAGGTTCGAACCAGACCAATAGGCTTTCGCATTGCCTTTGATGACCGAGCCTCCATCTTTTACGTCCGCATAGGTACGGTCACCGGTTGAGGTAAACGTAAAGGCAGCGGGGTCTCCCGCCGCCGAAACGGTGAAGGATTCGTCATTCATCTTGATGACGAGGCCTTCGACTTCCATGTCAACCTTGCCGCTGACCTTCCATTCGGTCGTGCAGGAGCTCGCGATGGTATAGTTCGCGTCGAGGAGCGCTGCCGCGGGCGGTGCTCCGATGTCTGCAACCAAGCCGCTCGAAGGCGTGAACGTGCAGGCTCGGCCGACGATCGAGTCGACCTCGATCCGCCATTTCGTCGCGCCAGCCGGGAGGTCAAAAATCATTAGACCTATCGGCACTGGATCGCCCGAATGGGACAGACCAACTGGCGCGCGCTTTGATCCGTCGGCGAAGGCCAAAGGTTCGCCGGCAGCATTCTCTCCAACCGCGAATACGTCGAATCCACCTTCCCAAAAGTCGAGTCCGACGAGGTCTCCGCTCATTTGAACGGTAAGGTGCTGCAAGGTGACGCCGGTGGTGGGATCAGTCTTTTTTTCAGTTTTTGACAGCCCGCCGCATCCTTGCAGGGCAAGAAAGAGTGCAGCCGAAACAACAATCCCGCTTCTACCAAGAACACGCGCCGCGCCGTTGTCCGTTCCCATGATCATCTGCCTCCTGTTTGATGGCCTAGAGTCGTCGGCAATTGCAAAAATTCCATTAGACTGGCCAAAGATAGCCCCGCCTCCATATTGAACCTTTTTTCCTCGCCTTTGCGCGTTCCCTAGTACGGAGGCAAAAAAGTCTACCGAACCAAAGGAAAACGAAGGGTTACGTCGCCTTCAAGACGTCCCCGGTCGACTTCTCCAACTCCGTTGCCACGCGGACGCCAGAGGCGATGTTTGCGCGGGTGTCCGGGGCGGACCAAATCTTAAGCGAGAAGTCTTATGGGCGCGTGAGCTTCAAACTCTTGGACTTAAGCCACCCGAATATGGACATCCAACCCCAACCGATCCGCCACATCAATAAGCTTATCCGTCGATATCTTCC
>JAYWBY010000544.1:0-3767 GCA_043781115.1 Pseudomonadota bacterium | reverse complement strand
ATGAGCGTTTGACGTAGACTGAGGCTATGAGCCAAACACCCGATAGCCCCATTGTCGAGCTGGTCCGCAAGATTGCAACGGCACTCGTGGACGAGACCCAGCTCATCGAGATCACCGAGCTGTCCGGCAACATGACGCACGTCATGGAGCTGAAGGTCGCCTAGTCGGACGTCGGGAAACTCATTGGCCGCCAAGGCCGGACGGCGGACGCGATTCGCACGTTGGTGAACTGCGCCGCCGCCAAATTCTCGAAGCGTTACATCCTCGAGATCATCGACCAGTAGGTCATTTTTCTCCGTCGCGGTTGATCATCCAGGGCGTTCCAAAGCGGTCGACGGTCATGCCGAAGCGCTCTGCCCAGAAAATCTTTTGGATGGGCATCTGCATGTTCCCGGCTTCGGCTAAATCGCGGAAGATTCGTTCCGCTTCCGCCGTGGACTCGATGTTCCGAGGCACCGAGAAACCTTGGGGCGCCTTGAAATGCCCGTGCATGGCGTCGGCGCCGGCGAGCTGCTGGCCGCCCACCTCGAGAGTCGCATGGATGATCTTTTGTTGCGACGCGGGCGGAATGTCCGGCATCGGCGAATCGGAATCACGCATCCGCGCCAAACCAGTAATTTGCAGGTGTCGAACTTCATGACTGAACGTTTGGAGCTCACTTCTTTGGCCACTCTGCCCTTGGCCGATGCCCATGACCTTTTTCAAGAAAGCGGCGAGAGCGGCGCGGCGGAATTTTTTCGAGAGCACTTGGCCGCCTCCGCGGCGAAATCTCATGCCTACTTTCACGGTGTCGCGTTCTTGCTGTCTGGTTTGGCTGCGAGCTTCGGTGAACCTTACGTCGGCGTCTTGCCGCTCTTTGCGCGCGCGGCGGCGGACCAGCACCTGCTTTCCCTTGCAAACTGCCTGGGCCCAATCGACGACCGACCGACTTGGACCTTTTTATGCCTGCACCAAGACTTTCTGGTCCGTTGGCAGGCGCTGGAAACCACGTTCGGATGCTCGCCCGCGAACGCCGAGCACTGGCACACGATGCGTAAAGACGTCGAGAGATTCCTCGGAGACGCGCAGCCGGAGCTCGTCGAGTTGGCGCGCTACACCCTAGAGGATTTCACCCTCGACAAGGCGCTTTGGGATCTCCGCGCCGCGCCAAAGACCGATCCCCGCAAGGCCGAACTCACGGCCCAGATGCGCATCCATCGGCGCCGGGATCAACTTTCGTTTCACCTTGCGACGGAGGCGGTGCGACGAGCGGGGCTCGTTGACAGTTACATGCGAGACGACGTGGCGTCGGCCGTTGCTGGTGCTTGGCGGCAGCACGGCGGGAAAATCGTCGGCTAACGGTCGGCGTTCGCGAGTGAACGAATCATGAATCAACGGAAAAGCGCCCAGTAGGTAACCGTCAAGTTTGCCTCACCGATTGCAAAACACCTGAACCGCTGGTAATTTTGCTAAATCGCTCACGCCGTCTGGACGCATTGAAGGGTCAATATGAACGACAGCAATCGCGAACTCGTCGCCAAAGTTCCCCAGGTCACGCTCCTCTTTTGGATCATCAAAATTCTCGCGACCACCTTGGGCGAGACGGGCGGCGACGCGGTCACCATGTCGTGGCTTGGCGAAACGACTCCCGAGGCTAGTGGTTTCGGCTATCTCATCGGGACGGGCATTTTTGGTATCATTTTCGTCGTCACGGTTTTCGTGCAGATAAAGGCGGCGAAATTTCATCCTTTCCTTTATTGGCTCACGATCGTCGCCACGACCACGGTCGGGACGACGCTGGCCGACTATTGCACCCGCTCGATCGGCATCGGTTATACCGGGGGCTCGGCCATTCTGCTTGCTTGCGTCATCGCATCTCTCGTCGTTTGGCGTCGGTCGACCGGTAGCATTTCAATCGAAACCGTGAATACGCCGAAGGTCGAGGTCTTTTACTGGGTCACGATCATGTTCTCCCAAACTCTCGGTACCGCCCTGGGCGACTGGGTCTCCGATACGATCGACATGGGATATCTTGGCGCGGCGGGCATCTTCGGCGGGCTTCTTGCCGTTACAGCCCTTCTCTACTATTTCACGAAATTCTCGCGCGCCATTCTGTTTTGGCTCGCGTTCATCCTGACTCGGCCTCTGGGAGCCGTGGTCGGCGACTTTCTCGATAAGCCGATCGCAAAAGGTGGCCTGGACCTTAGCCGTTACACCGCTTCGGCCGGCCTGCTGGTCGTGATCATCGCCCTGATCGTGTTCATCCCGCAGAAGCCGGCGCAGAAGGCGCACTGATTGCCGAAGGCGCTTGTTCTTACCGTAGCCGGGATCATGCTCACTTCCGGTCGCATCGACATGAGCAATCGCTACTTGACGTCCGACACCACCAATCATTTTTTAGCCCTGAATGGCGACGGCAACGTGATTCTTTTCGATCAAAGCTATGTCGGAAAACGCCAAGTGACCAATCAGATCTGGCAAAACGGAGTCAATGTAAATTCAAATCGTCTTCCCTATCTTAGTCTCGGGACCGATGGTGTTCTGTCCGAACTGGGGAAAAATGGCGCGGTCCTTTGGCGGTCGAATAACTATGGGACCTCGAGGATCGGCGCTGGGCTGGTGATGCAAAACGACGGGAATTTGGTCGTTTACGATATCTTGGGGAAGGCGCTTTGGGACTCGGTTACGGGCGGGAAATAAGTCGATCCCGATGCGAAGCCTGACCGCGCTCTACTTCTCGTCAGTCTGCTCGTTCTTGTCTTCGTCCATCAGCTTCAGCTTCTTCAGACCCTTTTCGATGCCGGTCTTTTCCAAAAGATTGAAATCAACGTCCGCCAGCTTGGGGTCGTCAAGGGTGCCGTTGAGCTCGTAGGTGTGTTCGCCGATATTGTCGATGAAGTCGAACTCGAAGCTGGTGTCGGTAGCGATCATGCTGGCGGCGGCGACGGGGTTGACGCTGGCGATGGCGGCCGTGCTCAAGGTCCGGCTGATGCGCAGTTTGGTCGCGACTTTGAGAGCCAGCGTATTGGCGTTGAAGTCTATCGGTCCGTTTAACTTAAGGGCGACCGAGTCCAGTTCGATGCCGGTGTTGATGAACTCCATTTTCCCGTCCGTCAGTCGAATTTTTCCGCGGGCTTGACGAATCAGCAGGCCTTCGTCTTTGAAGCTGAGCACCTTCTTAAATGTGATGATCTTCAGAATGTCCAAGAAGACGTTGTCGAGGTTGCGGACGGTGCCGGAGCGGAGGTCAAAGGCGACGACTAGGTCGAGGTTCTTGGTGCCGTCGATGGGTTTCAAGAGGTCGAGCTTGATGGGCACCGACCCCTTGATGCCGTCTAGGTTTTGATAGAGATCGAGCCTTTTTAGCGCCTCGCCGGCGTCCCGAAAGTAGACGAAGCTCTGCAGATGTAGTTCGGGACTGCCTTGGTTGAACACCCAATAACCCGAGGTGTTGTATTGGCTGAAGTACCCAACCTCGATGTTGAGCTTATGGACTTCAAAACCGTCCGCCGTGCGCATCGTCAACAACTCGACGCTCCCAAGCTTCCTCTTGTCGATCTGCAAATCGTCACAGGCGAAATCGACGACGGGTAAGGTTCGAGGATCGATAGGGGCTGGGCTTGGAGTTGCCGGTGCCACCGTCTTGGGCGCAGGCTGCGCCGGCGCCGCCGGGAGCTTTAGGGGCGCCGGGTCTTTGGTCAGTGGCGTTGCCGCTGCTTCGTCTCCCGTAACGACATGAAGTTTTTTGAATCGGGCGTGGATACTCATGAAGTCGTCGGTAAATTCGA
>JAYWBY010000543.1:0-10356 GCA_043781115.1 Pseudomonadota bacterium | reverse complement strand
TCTCACTTTCTACCGCCAACTACGACGCTCTGCTGATCGGTTGGAGCAGCCAGACCGTGAAGCCCACTCACAGTTTTCACGGTGGCAACTCAATCTACTCAGCTGGGGCCGCGGCTGCGGCTCGCGCAGTTCTAACAGGCACCTATAGCTGGACGATCACGGACGGAGGCTTACCGACCCCGGCGATTACCAACATCACGTCGGCTACAGCCGACGGTTCGGTGGGCACCGGACAAGTCATCTCAATTCAAGTCTCCTATAACCGCGCGGGGACCTTGGCCGGTACCAGCCCTGGCATTACGCTCTTACTTGAAACCGGCACTATCGATCAAACTGCGATCTACACCTCAGGCAGCGGCACGTCGACCTTGAACTTCACCTACACGGTCCAAGCGGGCGACTCCTCAGCCGACTTAGACACTAACGCAACTGGACCGCAATTGGTGCTCACGGGCACCAGCCCAACGCTGCGCGATGCCTTCGGTAACGATGCCTCGCTGACAGTCGCCGGTACCACGTTAGCTACCAATAAAAACCTCGTCATCGACACAGTGGCGCCGGCAGTCACCAACATCACGTCGTCAACGGCTAACGGCACTTACAAGCCCGGCCAGGCCATCTCGATTCAAGTCACCTATAGCAAAGCGGTTACTCTAGCAGGCATCAGCCCTGGCATTAACCTGCTCCTGGAGACTGGCGCCACCGATCGGACGGCAGCCTATGCTTCGGGCAGCGGCACTTCCGTCCTGACATTCACCTACACAGTCCAGGCGGGCGACACCTCGTCGGATCTCGACACTAACGCGACGGGACCGCAGTTCGTGCTAACGGGCACCAGCCCTACTTTGCGCGATGGCATTGGCAACGACGCCTCGCTTACAGTCGCAGGCACGACCCTCGCAACCAACAAAGCCCTCGTCATCGACGGGGTGGCGCCAACTGTCACCAATATCACGTCGTCGACGGCTGATGGCTCCTACGGGGTCGGCCAAGCCATCTCGATTCAAGTCACCTATAGCGAACCAGTCATATTGGCCGGCACTAACCCCACTATCACCTTGAAGCTAGAGACAGGCTCTCTCGATAGGGATGCCGTCTATGCGTCTGGCATCGGCACTTCTGTCCTGACCTTCACCTATACGGTTCAAGCGGGCGACACGTCTTCCGATCTCGACACCCATGCGACGGGACCGCAATTTATCCTCTGGGGCAGCAGCCCGTCGTTGCGTGATGCAGCCGGCAACGACGCCTCGCTGACGGTGGCCGGCACGACCCTCGCGACTAACAAAGCTCTCGTCATCGACACGACGGGACCGACCGTCACCGACATCTCGTCGTCGACAACCGATGGCTCATACAAGGTCGGCCAAGCCATCTCAATTCAAGTTACGTATAACGAATCTGTAACATTGGCAGGCACCAGCCCTGGCATTACACTACTCCTCGAAACGGGCACCACTGATCGGACCGCAGCCTATGCGTCGGGCAGCGGCACGTCCGTCCTGACCTTCACGTATACGGTCCAAGCGGGCGACACTTCGTCCGATCTCAATACTAACGCGACGGGGCCGCAGTTCGTGCTAACAGGCACCAGCCCGACGCTCCGCGACGGCGTCGGCAACGACGCCTCGCTGACAGTCGCCGGCACGACTCTTGCGACCAACAAAGCCCTGGTGATCGACACGACGGCGCCGACGGTCACCAACATCTCGTCGTCGACGGCTGACGGCTCATACGGCCTTGGCCAAGCCATCTCGATTCAAGTCACCTATAGCGAAGCAGTCACTTTGGCTGGCACCAGCCCTGGAATCACCCTGCTCCTCGAGACTGGCACCACTGATCGGACGGCAGCTTATGCGTCGGGCAGCGGCACATCCGTCCTGACCTTCACCTATACGGTCCAAGCGGGCGACACCTCGGCCGATCTCGACACTAACGCGACGGCACCGCAGTTTGTCCTAACGGGCACCAGTCCGACGCTCCGCGACGGCGCCGGCAACGATGCCTCGTTGACAGTCGCCGGCACCACGTTAGCCACCAACAAAGCTCTTGTGATCGACACGACGGCGCCGACGGTCACCAACGTCACGTCGTCGTCGGCCGACGGCACGTACAAGCTCGGCCAAGCCATCTCGATTCAAGTCACCTATAGCGAAGCGGTGGCCTTGGCTGGCACCAGCCCTGGCATCACCCTGCTCCTCGAGACCGGCGCTATCGATCGGACGGCAGCCTATGCGTCGGGCAGCGGCACGTCCGTCCTAACCTTCACCTACACGGTCCAAGCGGGCGACACCTCGGCCGATCTCAACACTAACGCGACAGGACCGCAGTTCGCTCTAACGGGAACCAGCCCAACGCTCCGCGATGCCGCCGGAAACGATGCCTCGCTGACAGTCGCAGGGACGACGCTTGCGACCAACAAAGCCCTCGTCATCGACGGGGTAGTGCCGACGGTTACCAACATCACTTCGTCGACGGCTGACGGCACGTACAAGCTCGGCCAAGCGATCTCGATTCAAGTCACCTACAGCAAAACGGTCACCTTGGCTGGCACCAGCCCTGGCATCACCCTGCTCCTCGAGACGGGCGCCACTGATAGGACTGCAGCCTACGCCTCGGGCAGCGGCACTTCCGTCCTGACCTTTACCTACACGGTCCAAGCGGGCGATATCTCGGCCGATCTCGACACTAACGGGACGGGACCGCAGTTTGTGCTGACGGGCACCAGCCCGACGCTCCGCGATGCCGCCGGTAACGATGCCTCGTTGACCGTCGCCGGCACAACCCTCGCGACCAACAAAGCCCTCGTCATCGACGGGGCGGCGCCGACTGTCACCAACATCACGTCGTCGACGGCTGACGGCTCGTACAAGGTCGGCCAAGCCATATCGATCCAAGTCACCTATAGCGAAGCGGTCATCTTAGCCGGCACCAGTCCTAGCATCACCCTGCTCCTCGAGACAGGCACCACCGACCGGACGGCAACCTATGCGTCGGGCAGCGGCACATCCGTCCTGACCTTCACCTATACGGTCCAAGCGGGCGACACCTCATCCGATCTCGACACCAACGCGACGGCACCGCAATTCGTGCTAACGGGCACCAGCCCGACGCTCCGCGACGGCGCCGGCAACGACGCCTCGCTGACGGTCGCCGGGACGACCCTCGCAACCAACAAAGCCCTCGTCATCGATACGACGGCGCCGACGGTCACCAACATCTCGTCGTCGACAGCTGATGGCTCGTACGGGCTCGGCCAAGCCATCTCGATTCAAGTCACCTATAGCGAAGCTGTCACCTTGGCCGGCACTAGCCCTGGCATCACCCTGCTCCTCGAGACTGGCACCACTGATCGGACGGCAGCCTATGCGTCGGGAAGCGGCACGTCCATCCTGACCTTCACTTACACGGTCCAAGCGGGCGACATCTCGTCCGACCTCGACACTAACGCGACGGGACCGCAGTTTGTGCTAACGGGCACTACTCCGACGTTGCGCGATGCCGCCGGCAACAGCGCCTCGTTGACCGTCGCCGGTACCACGTTAGCTACCAATAAAGCTCTCGTCATCGACACGGTGGCGCCGACACCCACCATCACTGCATCGCAAACCAACCCCACTGGCTTGACCACGTTAAACATGACTGTGCAGTGGACTGAAGATGTTACCGGCTTCACTGCTACCGACATCACGGTCGTCAACGGCACGCGCGGCGCCTTGACCGCGGTCAACGCGAATACCTATACGTTCAACATCACCGCGGCCTCGGGCACGGTCACTGTCGACATCGCGGGATCCGTTGCAACGGACCTCGCAGGCAACAGCAACACCGCCGCCACCCAGTTTTCGATCGTCGTCGATACTACACCGCCTTCGGCATTTTCAATCGTAGCCCCAACCGCCGGCGCGGAAACGCGCAGAACACCCGTAATTGACTGGGCCGACGCGACCGACGCCTCGAACCCTGTCACCTACACGTTGAACATTACCGACGGCTCTAACTGCTCCACCTCCACTGTCATTCACCAGTACACCGGTTTGACGGTTAGCACGAAAACCATTCCAATTGCCGACCGCTTGGCGGCCGGGACTACCTACTACATTTGCGTAAGTGCAGACGATGCCGTCGGCAACAACCGCCTTATGACTGGCAACGGTTCAAGTTTCGTCATACCAGCCATCGTGGTTTTGGGTCAGCCCGACGCCGATTCCGTCGGCAATTCATCAAACGGCGCATCGCAGCCATATAGCAATTATATCGACGCTACCAGCGGGAAATACTTCGTTGTCGACAAGGGCAACAACCGCGTCTTGATTTGGAATTCGTTGCCAACCGCAAATAACACGGCGCCCAATTTAGTTTTGGGTCAGTCCTCGTTAACCTTGATCAACTCAAACCGAGGCGGATCGGTCGCGGCGAATACGCTAAGCACTCCTTCGGGAGTGACTGTGTCAGGCACAGCTCTCTATGTTTCCGACACGGGCAACAACCGCGTATTGATCTGGGACACGCTACCCACGACGAATGGTCAGAGTGCCGACCGCGTTCTTGGGCAAGCCAACTTGACCTCGAGCACGGTTAACTCCGGCGGTATAGGCGCAGCCTCACTGAATCAACCCTCGAGCATCTCGAGTACAGCAACAAAGCTCTTTGTAGCTGACAGATCCAACAACCGCGTCCTGATTTGGACCACCCTCCCCGCTGGCAACCAAGCTGCGGCTAATCTCGTGCTCGGCCAAGCCAACATGACCACCAGCGGGGCCGCCACGACGGGCTCAACGCTAAGCTCCCCAACTTACGCCGTCGAAATCGGGACTAGACTCTACGTTTCCGACAATTCCAACTATCGCATCCTGGTTTGGACGACCATACCGACGACAAACGGCAACGCGGCTCAAATCGCCCTCGGGCAGGCAAATTTGACTTCAGCCGCATCCCTAGGCGGATGTCCAGGTCAATGTCCAACCTCTAGCAGTATTAAATGGCCGGAAGGCAACGGCATTTGGTCTGACGGCACGAAGCTATACGTCGCCGACACGTACGAAGACCGGGTTCTGTACTGGGCAGCACTGCCAACGACCAGTAACAACGCTGCAACGGCCGCATTGGGACAGTCAAGTATGATCGTTGATAACTATCCCGTCACGGGCGCTTCTAGCTTGCGCCATCCTACGGGTATCGCCAGCATCGGAACTAAGTTGATGGTTACCGACTCCGCGTACAACCGGGAACTCCAATGGTCAGTACTGCCCACAACCAGCGGCAATGCCGCCACGTTAGTTCAGTTCCAAAGTGACTTCAATGGCCTGTCAGCGAACGCCGCGAACGTCAGCGCAAACTCCCTGTCAAATGCCACGGTCAGCTACTATAACGGCAAAGTCTTCGCCGTGGACGGGGGCAACAACCGTGTCTTGATTTGGAACTCCTTCCCCACCTCCAACGCTCAAGCGGCTGACATCGTCCTTGGTCAAACAAACATGACGTCTTCGGCCTCGGGATGTTCGGCGACGACCATGAACAGCCCGTCTGACGTCTTCTATAACGGCGGCAATCTTTACGTCACCGATGACGTCAACAATCGCGTTTTGATTTGGACCACCTTCCCGACTACCAACGGCAACGCTGCGAATCTAGAACTTGGTCAAACGAACATAACTACCTGTGCAACGCCCGGCTCGGCGGCAGCAACAAACCTATGGCAACCCAACGGAGTTATCACTGTAGGCACCAAGCTTTACGTCGTCGATCGCCGGTGGAACCGCGTGCTAATATGGAACGCCATTCCTACAACCAATGCCAACGCTGCCGCTCTCGCGATTGGGCAGGCAAACCTTATCTCAAGTACCGCCGGCACCACGGCGTCCACGCTTAACAACCCAAAACAGTTGTACAGCGACGGCACGATGCTCCTGGTCGCCGACGGATCCAACAATAGGGTCCTCCGTTGGAATGCGATCCCCACCGCAAATGGCGCCGCAGCCAACGTTGTGCTTGGACAGCCAAACATCACTTCCGCGACCGCAAACAACCCCATTACCAATGGGTTTAGCGGACCAGGAAAGATGCAAATTTCGCCGGACGGTCGCCTCTATGTCGCCGATCCAGGCAACAACCGCGTGCTTATTTGGAATTCTGTACCGACTGCCAACTCTGTGGCCCCAGACGATGTCATGGGACAAACCACCCTATCAACAAACAGCGCAGGCGTGTCCGCCACTTCCTACAATTACTCGGCTGCCGCCATTGTAGACGCGGCAGGGGTGAGAACTATGATCACCGACAACAACAACAAGCGGATTCTGATCGTGCCGGCGCCATAGCCGGACTAAGGCTTGAATCGCTTAATAAGCTCGTCGACAATCCGCTGGTCTTCTTTCGTCAACGCCAGCATCTTTGGTCTTAGCTCGAGAGCTTGATAAAGCAAATCTTCGTCGCGATGGGCCAAGCCGTACTGAATGACTTTTTCCAGCACAAACGACGGAATGACGGTCGAGCCGCCGAGATCGTCGAGAGCCTTCACTAACAAGTCGCGCTGCTTGGTCGTCGCCAGGATATCGACCCATTGGATGGCAGCCATGCCGTCAGATTTCAACGACAGATCCTCGCCCAAATAAAAGTGCGTAGTGGCTTCCGTCGCCGCCGAGCGCTCGTGCCCGGCGGCTCTTGCAAAGAATGCATACTGAGGGTCGCCATAGCGAAACGTCCAGTCCGGGCTGGTCATCAGCGCCTTGATAAGCTCGGCATTCTCGCGAACCTTCAACAAGACACCTGCAAACTGGTGCTTGGCGTTCAATTGGTTGAAGCTTTCCGGATGTTTCGCGGCTTCGAAATACTGCCTTACGGGCTTGGCGTCGACAAACCGTGAGTCTCCGAAAAACGTTTGCTCGGGAAAGTTGAATTCGAGAAACCCCCCGTCCGATGAGACGTTGAAAATCGGGCCCATAGGCACTTCTTTTTTAAGGTAGTCAACGAAATGAACAGGGTAAGCCGACGACAACACTTCCGTCCCAAACCTAGTTTCGCTGGCTAAGGAGCGGTGGAGTCCCCCCATAATGGTCCAAGCGACTAAACAAATCGTCGCCACAAGGACGACAAGCGGCAACGCTAAGGACCATTTGCCTCGCGGTTTTCTGGCCTGAAATGTTGCGAGCGACGCCACTCCCTCGGACCACAGAGGCGCCGAGAAAATCAGTAGGAAAGGCACCATCCGCAGACTTTGCGTGCTTAGCCAAAGGCCGACCGCCGCTAGCAAGAGGGCGAACAGCCCGCGCCGCCGCTTGGTGAACGCCGTGACGACAAGGTGAAAGCCGGTCACCACAGCGAGTCCCCAGAAGATCCAGATGTTCCACAGCCCGAGAAAAATTCCGTTGGGGGGCTGAAATTCTATAATTGATGCCTTCATATCATTCAAAAATGCCCATAGATTCGAGACATAGATCCAGCTTTGGGCTCCGTGGGGCGACGCCATTGAAGCAGCCAATGACACGGCCAGGAGAACGAGCAAGGAGCGACGGGACGAGTTGCCGCGAGCTTCTTCCGAGACCAACTTCAAACCAATGAGCAATGGGCCAAAGACGAAATAGCCGTGCATGTTCACAAAGATCAGCTGCGCAACGCCGAACTTTGTCAGTTGCTGGCGGCTCAAACGTCGCTTGAAATCCCAAGAGGTCAGCCAAAAGATCATCATCATACAGAGTAAATACGCGAAAGTTTCGGGCCGCTGTTCAAAGCGGACCTGTGCAACCAGGACCGTTACGAGTGCTAGGAGTCCTCCAACCGGGCGGCGCATCAACTCAAGCGTTTTTGCCCAGTACCAACCTACGCCGCACCAAACTGTGACAAAAAGAGCCCCCAAACTAGAAGCGCCCCCCAACTTGTACGCGCCATAACAGAGGACTTGGAAAAGCCAGTAGATGTTGACGAAGTGAGTCTGCTCGATGAGAAGGTGATCTGAAGGTGAAGCGGTACCAGTCTCAAAAATCTGCCGCCCTAAAAAGAGATGGTACCAAATGTCAGGGCCCGCAAAGGCCTGAAGACTTAGCACCGCGAGCCCGACCATAATAACTATTAGAGATAGACGATGGAGGTTTACGAGATCAGGAGTTGCTAATGGCGGAGCTTCCACGGCGGCTTTTTTTGCGCTTTTTCCCATGGTTCTAGGCGACCATCGCGACGGATTTCTGGGAGTCTCTTCGGGCTTTTTTTTGCGCCACGACGACGATGCTCAACCCTGCCCATCTAGCGACAAAAAATTCTAGCGGCCGAAAGGCGACGGTCAGAAGTCGGTAGACCCAGAGACTGGCCGCCGGCAGGGTCGCTGCGCCTAACCATTTGGAATGCACGACCCATCCGGCGATGCCTAGGGGGTTGCAGAGAAACTTCTGGCTAACGTCGAGCCCTTGACTCTCGAGGAGCTTCGTCAGGCCATCCAGCGTATAGCGGCGCAGATGACCGACGGCCTTGTCGGCAGCCGAAAAGAGGCTAGGGTAGTTCGGAACAAGTACCACCAGCGACCCTTCCTCCCGAAGTATTGCCGTCCAGTTGGCAACGACGGCGGCATCGTCCGGAAGATGCTCTAAGACGTTGAACGCAACGATGGCGTCAAATTTAGGCCAGGATTCGGGAGGCTTGGTTGTCGCGTCCCAAACTAAAGTGTTGACCTCGCATAGGGCACGGCGCCGAATAACGTCTAAGTACTGGGCGGATGAGTCGGTCGCCGTGACCGCTCCGTAGGCAAGCAGTTCGCCCGTTAAACTGCCCGTTCCCGACCCCACTTCCAGAATGTGGGGACGGTCGTCGACATGCGACCTCTTGCCAAATAGCTGGCGCATCGCTCGGTGCAAGTGTCTCGCATAAATTACCTGCACATGAGGTTCCAAAGACGTCAATGTTTGGTCGAGGCCAGGCTTGAATGGCTCTCTATCGAAGAGTCGCCACTTCAAGGCACGCCAGATATTTAGCGGATCAAACTGAGTCGATGATTTGGCTGGAAATCCAGTCGTTCCGACGCGCAGTCGTGCGTTCCGGGCACGGACAGTGAGTTCGACGTCAATTCCCCGCCCCTCTTCGGTCAGCCGCAATGAACGGGCGATCCTGCCGGAGAGCGACCGGCATTCTCCGGCGTCGGTAACTATATCGACCTGGTTTTCCGCGATCGGATTGATCAGCGAGGGAATGGCTGATGAGTGGAACGATTGGTCGGGATCGATGATGGTTACGATGTCGCCTGAACTTTGATCAAGCGCGGTACGAAGGGCTAGCCCTTTGCCACCTTTTTCGCCAAGCACTGACAGCCTAATGTCTAACTGGACGGAATCTGAGTGTGACCGGCTGGTGTTTTGGGAGTTTGCCGCGAGGTCTGCGGCTCTTCGCGAATTTTCTAAGTCTGTTACGACGACAACTTCACATAGCGAAACGGCGGGCGTAAGATGCCATGGTATGCGGCTGATTTCGGACAGGATTCGTCCTAAGTCGGCGCCAGTTTTTGGTAAGGGAATCAGGATGGAAAGACGCATCCTAGCGCTCCTGACAGCAGTACTTGCCTTCACTCTGTGTTCGGTGTGTCGTTAGAAACTTTGAGCTTGCGCCGCAAAAGGCCGACTTGCCGTCCATCGGAAGACGGCTCGAATGCCATAATTACTTTTTAATTAAGGCAACTTAGACTGTGTCGGCGGCAAGGGGATATTCAAGGCCCCAGAGATCGTCGCCGTCATGAAAGGGCGCAGCGTCTACTAGCTGATTTCCTTTGAGACATCGACCTTGAGAAATTGCGGATCCTGTAACGAGCCTTCGCCATGCGCCACATCCTTGTGACCGACGGTTTGGCTCAAGGGTAGTGCGTCTTGCTCGTCCGATGTCAGCTTTGCTGACAAAAAATCCTGCCGTTCTTTTCTTCCAATATTCTTTTCTTCTTTGAGCCCTGAGGGATCACGAAACACCCGCCTGCTACGCATCACGCAGTCAGAGAAATTGATCACGAGGCCGACCTGAAGGGACGTTGCTTTCAAGTAAGCCAAGGTCACGGCCAGATGCGCCGACTCAATCGCCTCCACCGCCTTAATCTCGACCACGACCTTGCCGCAAACAACCAGATCGAGTTTGTAGAGCCCGACCGGAACGCCCTCGTAGCGGACTCGCACAGGAAGTTGTCTTTGATAGACGACTGAGCGCCGGTCGAGCTCGACACACAGCGCCTCTTCGTAAATCGATTCCAGAAAGCCCGGACCAAGTGAACGGTACACGGCAATTGCGGCCGCGTTGATCGTGCTGGTTACGTCGCCATGGAGGTAGGCTGGGGGTACGGTAGGGTTCAAAGAAGCAGGAACCTCTAAAGAAGGGAACGGCCGGCCGGAGGTT
>JAYWBY010000542.1:0-10373 GCA_043781115.1 Pseudomonadota bacterium | reverse complement strand
GGGAATGCAAAATTCCGGCCGATATCCAGCCGAAAGCCTTGTCCTTGCCGAACCGCAAGTCGACGGTCGGCGACCTCGCCCGAGACTTCATTTTGCTGAAGACCAACCTGCAAAACATCGACCTCGACGCACTCTACGACGGTCCGTTCAATCCGCCGGAATGCTACCTCGAAGTGCGCGTGGTCGGCCCGAACGGCGACTTCAAGCGCATCCGCCGCACGCCGACGACCTACGACAAGCCGCGCTGCAACAACCTCAACCAAACGCTCGAGCTGCCGCTGGCGCTCTTGAAAGAAACGCTGAAGGGCCTCGGCGTGAGCGAGGACGATGGCGTCATTGAGGTCCGCGCAATGGAAGATGACCCCGGCGCCGCCAACGACGACACGATTGCCACCCTCTCGAAGAAATATAAAGACATCATCGCGGCCAGCGCCGTCGTCGACACGATGACGGGACCGAATCTAACGATGGGCGTCGACTTCGAAGTCCACTAATTCGGGACACCCGACGTAATCGAATTGAAAAGCAAAGAGGCCAGGTACGGATGTACCTGGCCTCTTTTTTCTACCCTTTGGCCTCTTAGTGTCCTTTGAGGGTCACTTGGGCGGTGGCGAGGGTTCGGCCATAGTAGTTGTACGCAACGGCAGTCATTTTGCGCGTGCCGTAGAGGAACCAGGAGTCTTCGTCGCTAGCTTTCGAGGCGTCATCGGCCGGGTAAGCTTTGCTGAAGCTCCACGGCGAGTTGCCCCAGTAGAAGTAAACGACGTAGGTGCCGGTGGGCAGGTTCTCGACGGAGAGGTTTTGCGGCCAACCGGTCGCTTGACCTTCTTTCAGGGCGGCGAAGCCGAAGCTCGCGGGTTTCGCTGGCTGGGTCGGATGCGTCGGTTGCGTCGGTTGCGTCGGTTGCGTCGGCTGGGTGGGCTGAGTCGGCTGCGTCACGACCGGGGTGGTGGTGACGGGCTGAGCCGGGGTGGTCGGTTGCGTGGGCGCCGTCTTCGGATACTTGGCGGCCATCGCTTTGACGAGTTTCTGGACGTCGATGACGCCTTGGGCTCTGACTTCGTCGGAGCTCAAGCTGACGCCGTCCAAGATCGCATTCTGCAGCATGCCTTCCGCGACCTGCGTATCGACGCGGTCCGTGTCCAGGCCAGCGCGCGCCGTGGCTAAGGCCAGGGCGTAGGCGCCGGCGGCGACGGGCGACGCCATCGACGTGCCGCTCATGCGGCCGTATGCACCGGTCATCAAAGTCGAGAGCACTTGGTAGCCCGGCGCGGCGATGTCGACGCGGTCGCCGCGGTTCGAAAAGGACGTCAAGGCGCCGCTATTGTCGGTCGCCGCGACGGCGACGACGTGCTCGTAGCTCGACGGGAAGTTGTACTGCAACTCGCCGCCGCCGGTGTCGGTTCCGAGCGTCGCGCCGTCGTTGCCGGCGGCCGCGAACACCATGACGTTTTTGCTGGCCAGGGTCGTGTAAAGGGCGCGGTTGAAGGCGCCGTTGCCGCCCCCGGAAACGGTGGTCAAGTAACCGAGCGACAAGTTGATCACTTGGGCGCCGTGGTCGGCGGCCCATTTGACGCCGCGTTCGATTTCGATGCTTGTGCCCGAGCCGTTTTCGCCGAGCACGCGCACCGGCATGATCTTGATGTTGGCGCAGGCGGCGATGCCGACGACGCCTTCGCCGTTGTTCGACGCGGCGCCGATCAAACCGGAAACGTGCGTGCCGTGGCCGTTTTGGTCGCCGAAGTTGTCGTCCGGCGGCATTTGCGAGCCGGAGCCGACGAAGTTGGCGCCGACGATCTTGCCAGTCGCATCGCGGTAAAGAACGCTTTGCAAGTCCGGGTGCATCAACGTCACGCCGGTGTCGACGACGGCGACGATGACGGGTTTGCCTTGCTTGTCGGCAAGCGCGCAGGCTTCGTCGCGTTTGATGAAGGGCAAGTGACCTTGGTAGCGCTTGTCGGGGTCGTTTTCTTGGATCGGCGCGACTTGGGCGATGGCTTCGGCTTCGGCGGACAAGACGCCGGCGCCTTGGGCCAATTTCTCGACGATGGCTTTGGTGCCGTCGCGCGAGAAGTCGCATTTTTCGAACGTCAGGTTATAGGTGTTCTGCAGCGAGCGAGAGACGACGGCCGAGCCTTCCTCGGAGCTGTCGCCCCAGTTGATGCGCTCGGGTGTCTTGGCTTTGCAGCCGAGCGAGCTGGCGACGTCGCCCGACATCTTTTGAACGGCTTGGTCGGCGTTTTCGGACTCGGCCGAGACGACAAAGCTACCTTGCACGTAGTGCTCGGGAATGCTGCGTTGGCTTGTTTTCTCGGGTCCTTTGGCGCAGGCGAAAACCAGGGGCAAGAGAGCTAGGGGCAGGAGAACACGTATCGCGGGCGGACGAACATAATTCGGCATCCTCATTTTCAACTCCTCATCCAGTACAGCGTTTAGAGATCAGCGTGAGCAACAAGGCGGGGATGCACCCACCATTTCTTAAAGTACTTTAAAATAGCTTAATATTCAATAGAATCTTATAAAATCTATAGAATCAAATGCTATATTTCTTGAGATTGACAGAATGATCGGTTGAACGCTAATCTTTGATTAATTAAATCAAATACATACCGAGAGGCCTCATGCGTCTCCATAAGATACGGATAAACCCCCTCTTAGTACTCCTGGGCCTCCTACCGCTCCTTGGCTGGGCCGTCAGCTTCGAGCAGTCGGTAAACCGTCGGCGGGCCGAAATCCTCGACGCCCGCGCGGCTTATGTCTCGGCTCTAACCGCCACGCGCACTCAGTTGGCGGGCCTCATCGGCAAGGTCGTCGCGGACAAGACGATGACGCAGAACCTGAGTTGGAAGCTCAGCCACTCCGTGCAGAGCTCTCTGGAAGCAAAGCTCGAAAAGGGCGGGCTCGACCAATTGGCCCTCTTCGTCAAGAACTGCCAAGAGATCGGCCGGGCCAGCGTCGACAAATACGTCGGGCTTCCCTGCCCGCTCGCCAGCGGCGGGCCGGCGGTCGAACAGTTTTTCTGGCAAGCCGAAGGGGATCACCCGGTCCTAGCTCTGTCGCGCAAGGTCGCGGCGATCGATGGCTCCGACTTGGTCGTGCTCGGCATGGTCCATCTCGACGCCAATTGGCTAAACATCCACCCGGAGCTGAAACAGAAGATCGAGGCCCGGAAGCTGCGCATCGGCGGCGGCGGCGGCGGCGGCAACGTCCTGTTCAAGGAAGGCATCGACGCCAACGGCCAGGCTCAAGCTTCGCTTTTGAGCGACCACTCGCTCGACCGGTTTCTCTTGGCCGAAGGCGGCAAGGACCTGGCCTACGGCAGTCCCCTACTCTGGCCGTGTTTGATCCTGGCCTTCGCCTGCGCCGCCGCCGGTCTGTTAGGTGAGCGCTGGCGCGCCGCGAAGTCGAAGGAAATCCTCGCGAACTTTCACGAATGGTGCCGCGCGCTGACGCCGGGCGGTGAGTTCAATTTGCCGGGAAAGGCGCGGCCGGAGGCGACCGGGCATCTGGCTGACGATTTGGGAATGACGAAGCTGATGGTCAGCCAAGCGATGCAGCTGAAAAGCGATGCTATCCACGGTTTGACCTCGCGCCGCCACATGCTCGAAGGTCAGCTAAAGGGCAAAGAAGAAGAGATTCAAAAGCTCCGCCATCGTTTGGCCGAGCTCGCCGAGCTCGACTCGCTGGCGATCCAATTGGCGCGGACGACGGGGAGTTTCCTCGACCGAATGCGCGACTTTCACGACAAAGCCGAAGACCTCTCCGACATCGTCGGCACGGCGGTGGCCGGCAACGCGCACACGCTTTTCAACGTGCTAATGGACTGGCAACAAGGCGTCACCGAGCGCGGCGCGCGGAAGTTCCTTCGTTCCCTGTCCGAAACGCCCGGCGCGCACGAAGGCGACACGCTGCTGGACGAGCAATTGATCCTGCTGCTAAACCTCGCCGGCGAGCTCGCCGACCAAGCGACGAGTTCGGCTTCCCGCACGCACCGGCTAGTCGAAACGGCGTCGTTCGCCGCGCGCATCGCCGGCCTTTGGCACGGCTTGGCGATGAAGACGAATGCCGACAAGTCCTGCGCGTCGTTGACCCAACCGCTGGAAGAAGCCCAGGGACTCGTCCGCCTCGAGAAGGCCTTTGCCGGCGTCGACTTCGCCAATTTGATTACCGACAAAGAAGCGGAATGCATTCCGGAGCTGCCGAAGACGGTCTGGGTGTCATCGCTCTACCACCTCTACCTTGCGATGGCCGAGCTCTCGCTCGGGCAGAACGCCAAAATCGTGACGCGCATGCGGCGCGACCAAGGCAAAGTCTTGTTCGTCATCCAAGCGACCACGGAGAGCGACAAGCCACTGCCAAAACGCGGCGAAAAGCAGGCCTATCACATGGAAATTTCGCGCTCGATCCTCTTGCCTTTCGACGTCTCGCTGTCCGTGCTGCCGGCTCTCGACGGGCCGTTCCCCGTTGCTCTCACTTGGAGCGAGGAGGTCGTGCAAGTCGGCGGCGGAAACGATGCGCGGCTCCTTCCGCCTGGGAAAGAAGCCGCGCCGCAGTCTCTTAGTCTTAT
Source organism: Pseudomonadota bacterium (assembly GCA_043781115.1). GTDB lineage: Bacteria > Bdellovibrionota_B > Oligoflexia > Oligoflexales > CAIYRB01 > CAIYRB01. The sequence goes on along the minus strand of JAYWBY010000542.1, from coordinate 5,806 downwards.
GTAAGCTTAGCGATAGCTCGAAGCGTACGAACAGGTCGCCATGTTCGCCTTCTTCGCGACCTTGGCCAGCTCGTGGAAGCCGCTGAAGCCGATGCTTTCCGTCGACTCGCCAAGGCCCGAAGCGGTCTCTTGCAAGCTCGCCCAAGCCGCGCCGCCCATGGTCGGCAGCGGAACGTTGGCGGGGTGGTAACCGTGCGCTTTGATTTCGCGGTCGAGGTTGAACATCCGATAGCACGTGCTGTGGTGAATCTCGGCGAAGTCGCCCACCGGCACGAAGGAGTAGCTGCCGTCGGCGTTGGTCCAGTGCTTGTTCCAGAGCGCGTCGCAGTCGGTCTCGCCGAGAATGAAGCCATGGAGGTCGTTCGTCGCGCCCTTGTTCAAGCTGTGCATGGCTTCGACGGCGCTCTTCGGGTCAAGACCGATGGACGTGACCCACTCGGCCGACTCTTCGTCCGCTTCTTGTTCGATCGTGTACTGGCCGAGGTGCTGCTGCTGCGCTTGTTTCAGCAGCGCGACGCCTTGGTTGTCCTGGGCGGTCAGGGCCTTCGCCGCGTTGACGAGCACGGTCTTCAGATCAGCGCCGTTCGGCGCGCTGTCGCCGAGGCGGAGCGCGTCGAGGCCGGTAACCGTGGCCAGCGTCTTTTGGGTCGAAGCGGGCAAGGTGCCAAGCCAAGTCGGCCAGCCCGGGGATTCGACGCTCTTCTTCACGACGTCCCAGCTCACGGTCGTGCCGGTCTGCGTGCCGGGCGAAGTGCTGAGCTTGATGGTCGCCAGGCAGGCAAGCGCCTTCGTTTCGAATTGGCCGACGGCCGCCTTTTGGTCATCCGAGGTCGCGCCAAAGGGGAAGCTGCCGATCTTGTCGTCGAAAGCGGAGCTCGTGATCAGCGTCTTGGCGGCCGAGCAAGCAGTCGAGCAGCTGCCGGCGGCGCAGGCGGCGTCGATCAAGCTGCCGACACCGAAGAATAGCTCGGAGCGCAGCTGTTGGCTGGGGTAGCTCGTATGCGTGTCCGAGCTCGTCAGCAAGGTGGCGCTGGCGACGGCGCCATCGCCCAGTTCCTTCTTCGAGGAGTCGGCGACCGGACGATGGTCCGGCTGGTTCTGGTTCAGAGTGTAGAAGAAGTCGAAGGCGTCCTCTTGGGCCGTCATGTGCGAACGGTAGTAGTGACCGAGCTCATGGGCAATGACGGCGACGAAAGACTCTTCCGTCATCAGAGGGAATAGACCCGTGTGCACAGTCACGTAGTTGGCCGTCTCGAGGATCGTCACCGATTTCGCGGCTACGACGTCGGCGCTGTCGGCATTGACCGTGCAGCTGCTATTCGGCACGAGCTTGTTGTCGCTCGAGATCGAGTATTTGCAGTCGCTGTCGGAGGCGTTGAACTTGGCGACCATGCCCTTCAACGTGGCGGTCGGCGTGGCGCCGTTGACGCACGAGAGGTCGGAAGGCCACTGCGACAATTCGCCGGTCTTCAGGTCTAGGTAGATGGTGTCGACGGTGTTGGAGGCCGTGGCGGTGCCGCTACCGACTTTCACCGGCATTTTGTAGCAAACGGGGACGGGGCCGACGAAGGCGTTGGCGCTCGAGTCCTTGATGACCTTGGCAAATGGCTTCGGCACGTTGGCTAATTGGTCCGGGTGCGCGCCGCGGATGCCGGCATCGAGTTTGTCGAGCCAGAACTGGGTCTTCTTCGCCAAGGCATGATCCGAAGCCAAGAGCTTGGAGGGATCTATACCTAAAACCGGCGCCATGACCGAGGCGTAGTCGGCGTTCGAGACGCTCTGCCACATGAAGGTCTCGGTGCCGCGCGTCGGTTGGTCGGCGTCATGCTTGACGTCGCTGAGCTGCGCGTCGGTCTTGCCGCAGGAAGCGGACAGGACGATACAGAGTCCAAAACAAATCTTGGCAAGCACGTTCGAGCCGGAGCTCGGGAATTCGGCTGGAGATAGTGTGTTTTCGCCCTTTTGCATCGTCGTCCCCTTCGATTAGCCGGCCTTCGTAAGACCTTGCTGTTTGCCCACGTCACTATGGTTGACTGACTGGCCAGTTATATCGCCGGTGGGGGAATATGCAACGGAATTTTTATATTTCTCTAACGCAATTTGGGAACTTTCTTAACGACGGCCATTCTCATATTCGCTATGCTTTCGACGCCTTAAAGTAAGTGCCTAGAATGCTGGATAAATCTTGAACTCGCCTACCGTCACGCGCTGGTCTCGCTGGCTCGACTCGCTTGGCCTCCACCGCCGCGAATTGCGCGCATGGGCGATGTACGACTGGGCCAACTCGGCGTTCGCCACGACGATCATGGCGGCGATCCTGCCAATTTACTTTCACGACGTAGCCGCGGCGACCTTGCCCGAGAATTTGCGCACGGCGTATTGGGGGTACACCAGCGGTTTCGGCTTGGCGGTCACCGCGCTTTTCTCGCCGCTGCTCGGCGCCATGGCCGATTTGAGCGCGGCGAAGAAGAAGTTCTTGGCGCTCTTCATGATCATCGGCGTCTTGGCGACGGCCGGGCTTTTCTTCGTGCATCAAGGCGACTGGCAGCTGGCGGCGCTGCTTTTCGTGTTCGGCAATTTGGGCTTCGCTGGCGGCAACGTATACTATGACGCGCTCTTGCCTTTCATCGCCAACGACGAGGAAATGGATCGGGTGTCGACGGCGGGCTTCGCCATGGGCTATGTCGGCGGCGGCTTGCTCCTCGCCTTGAATCTCGCCTGGGTGCTGAAGCCCGAGCTATTCGGCTTCGCCGACAAGGGCGTAGCCGTGCGCGCCACCTTCGTCAGCGTCGCCGCCTGGTGGCTATGTTTCTCGTACCCTATTTTAAAGCACGTGCGCGAACCGCAAAGCTCCGTCGCCCGCCCGCCGGGGAACCTTTGGGCGCTCGGCTTCAAGCGCTCCGTCGCGACGTTCCGTGAGGTGCGCCGCTATAAACAAGTTATGATTTTCCTCGTGAGTTATTGGTTCTATACGGACGGCGTCGGCACCATCATCAAAATGGCGACGATCTACGGCCGCGAGATCGGCATCGGCTCGACGCACTTGATCGGCGCCTTGCTCCTCGTACAGTTTCTCGGCATTCCGGCGACTTTCGCCTTCGGCTCGTTCGCCCGCCGCGTCGGTGCCCGCACGGCGATACAGGCAAGCTTGGTGGTCTACACCGGCATCTGCGTTCTCGGGTACTTCATGACCGAGGCCTGGCAGTTTTGGGTGCTTGCGGCGCTCGTCGCACTCGTCCAGGGCGGCTGCCAAGCCCTAAGCCGGTCGCTCTACGCCACCATCGTGCCGAAGAGCCAGGCGTCAGAGTTTTTCAGCTTTGTGTCGGTCAGCGCTCGCTTCGCCGGCATCCTCGGGCCTCTGGCTTTCGGCATCGTCGCCCAACTCGGCGGCGGCAGTCGCCTCAGCATCCTCTTCCTGATCAGCTTCTTCGCCATCGGCATCGTCCTCTTGGCCATGGTCGACGTCGAAGAAGGGCGCCGCGTCGCGGCGGCCGCCGATGCGGGAGTCTCGCCCGCCTAAGATCTTTAATCTACTATCATATTAGATCATTAAAATTCCTAATAATTTCATTGACCGCGCGGCCAGACTAATAGTAAACCAGCGCCGTTCTTTAGAATCACTTAGATTCGGAGCTTGCAGTGAAATTAACTTTCGTCCTCGTTACTAGTCTTGCTCTCAGCCTCGTCCAAGCCTGCGGCCAAGCCCCCGCTCAGCAGACCAGCCAACCCTTCGAAGGCGAGTCTTCGAACGGCCAAGGCCAGGTCATCATTTACAACGCCTCGCTCGTGCTCACGATCCCGACGCCGCTCAACCACGGCATCAAGGTGCTTCAAGACGGCCAAGTAACCTTCCAAGGCCAAGTCGCGCCGCTGCTCGTCAGCCAGAGCGCCATGGCCGCGAGCGACAACCTCACCATCGTCCGCGATTTCTATCGTGACGTCTTCCAACGCAACAGCTACGACGACAAAGGCGCCCCGATCCGCGCCTCGGTCGACGTGCAGCGCTACCATTTGATCCCGATCCTCGGCATGAAAAACAACGCCGCGTGGATGCAGCCCTTCAAAATGTTCGTGTTCGGCGCCGGCGGCGACAACCTGGGCGGCTTCGCCGAGGCTTTGGACGTCATCGGCCACGAGTTCACGCATGCCGTCGTCGCTACGACGAGCAACCTCGAATATGTCGGCCAGTCGGGCGCCTTGAACGAGCATTTGGCCGACGTTTTCGGCGAAATCATCCAGCACGAGCACTTCCCCGAATCCGCGCCGTTCTTGATCGGCGAAAGCGTCTTGCGCGGTCCCTTGGCGGTTGAAGCTCGCGCTTTGCGTGACATGCTCCACCCGGACTTAGGCCTCAGCAAGCAGCCCGGCAAAATGAGCGACATCCCCGCCGAGTTCGGTTCGGGCTGCGTCGCGGCTTCCGGCAACGACAACTGCGGCGTGCATACGCTCAGCGGCATCCCGAACCGCGCGGCCGCCTTGATCATCCAGAAGCTCGGCTGGGAAACGTCCCGCACGCTCTTCTACTCGGTGATGACCGAGCGCCTGACGTCGACTTCGAATTTCGCCGACTACCGGAACCTGATGGTCGACCAATGCCAAGCGACGTTGACGACGACGCAGTGCGACGCGGTCAGCGATTCGTTCGCGACGGTTGGCCTCTAAGACTTTTCCAATCTAGCCAGCGCCCTTTGAAAGCGCGCGGACTTGTGGAGCGAAGCAAGGTCCTGATCAGAGCTCACCATGGTTGAGAAGCGTTTCTTAACCGTGGCGTCTTTTTTCGACACCATGTCCACCAGCTCCTCCAGGGTCCTAAGCGCGAGATCGGTCTTTTGCCCTCGGGCCGCATAGCACGCCAAATTGAAGCGGGCTTCGGGCGCCTCCGGATCCAGGCGGGCGGCGAGGTCTGCGCGAAAGATCGCCATATAGAAATCGTGTTGGACGGCCGCCAAACGAGCCCAGTGAAAATAGCGGCTCGCCTCGTCCGCGACCGAAGTGGGCGAGACGGACTCCAAGACCAAACCAGCCTCTTGCCATGCGTTCGCCGCGATCATCGCGGCCGCCTTCTTGATTAACCCTTTAACGTCGGCGGGCACCGTCGGTTTACCGAAATAGACGTTCAACGCCAGTTTGAGCGTTGGCGAAGGATCAAGAGGCGCGCCGCAGCTTTTTATGGCTTGCCATTGGCCGTTGGCGTCCTGAAGTCCCCAAAAAAGCAGAGCCCGGTCAGCCCTGATCGGCGAGTCGTCTTCCTCGTCGATGCTACTCTGTTTGAAGGTCAGCACCTTGGGCGGCTGGCCGCGCCAAACTTCGTCGACGGACACGGAAACGACTTCGGTGTTGGCGCTCTCCTTCTTGACGCTGACGACACGCCCAGCTGCCACCACCACAGATTGGAGCAAGAGGTCTTTGTATGGCGTCGGCTCACAGTCTGCACGAGCCGGCGAAGCGGCGATCGCTTGGCAGCAGCCGCAAACCAGCAACAGAAACCACGTCCTATTCATTTGCTCTTTCTTTCGTATGTCGACCAAGTGAACGGCAAAGCGCCGACTCCCGGCTCTTGACGGCTGACGACGAAGTGGCGCGAATCAATCGCGGGATAACTGGCGTCGCCGTCGATCTCACGATGGACGCGCGTCATGTAAATGCGGTCGACCAGATCCATCGTCTGCCGGTAAATTTCGCCGCCGCCGATGACGAAGACCTCGTCGCCCCAGTCGGCGGCGCGAACTCTGGCGTAGTCGAAGGCCGCCTCGAAGGTCGGCAGCACGACCGCGCCCGGCGCCACGAATTCCGCGTTCCGGCTGAC
>JAYWBY010000541.1:0-3778 GCA_043781115.1 Pseudomonadota bacterium | reverse complement strand
TACGTCAGCATCTTGCGACGAAAGCTTCCCCAAAAGAGAACTTTGTCCCCGCTGGACTACTTGGGCCTCGGCGCGCCGCTTCAAGTTGACGTGACCCTGCCAATCAGCGACGGAGAGTCCGTCTTCGGCGCCGTCGTACTCTCGGGTACGCCGTCGCTTCTCAACGAGTTCATTTACGGGAACAAGGGTCAATTGACGACCGCGCTGGCCATGCTGATGGTCGCCGTCACTTTGATCTCGGTGTTCTCTTCGTTGACGATTAGTGAACCGATTCAAGCGGTCATCAAGCAGACGGAGCTCGTCGCCCGCGGTGACCCGGCGGCCGAGCGACCCATTCGCTTCCCCATGCTGGAAGAGGTTCGCCAACTCAGCCACGCCATCGCCCGCATGGCGGCCGTCATCAGCGAACGCGCCGGCTACATCACCAGCTTCGCTCGCAGCGTTTCCCACGAATTCAAGACGCCATTGACCTCGATCACGGGAGCGACCGAGCTGCTCCGCGACCATCACGACGAGATGTCGGAAGGCGAGCGTCACCGCTTCCTGGACAACCTCCACGCGGACGCCGTGCGCCTCAGCAACCTCGTACGCCGGCTCCTAGACTTTGCCCGCGCCGAAGTGGCCGCGCCGACGGGCCAGCGCACCGAAGTCGACGTCGTCGTCAGGGCATTGGCGGAACGCTACCGAGGAAACGGTCTCGGCGTGACGGTTTCCGGGTCACCCTCTCGCGCCGCTATCGATCTTTCCGTAGAATTGCTGGAGTCCGTGATCTCCAACCTCCTCGACAACGTCGTCTTGCACTGCCCGTCAGGCGCCACGGTCGAACTGGCGACGAGTTTCGTCGGCGGCTTCCTCGAGTTGTGCGTCACCGACACCGGGCCGGGCATCTCCGAAGCCAATCAAACGAAGGTCTTTCAACCGTTCTTCACCACGGCGAGAAAGCGAGGAGGCAGTGGTCTCGGCCTCTCTATCGTTCAAGCGATCATCAAGGCGCATCACGGCTCCGTCCGCCTCGAGTCGTCGGAGAGCGGCACCAAGGTGCGGATCGTCCTACCCGCCGCCGCCGCATAAGGCGGAGGTCTGGTCGGAACCTTCGGCGATCTGGCCGTACGAGGCGCAAAGTGCGTCCTTTTGGTCCGCCGGCAAGGGATTGCTCGGATCAGCGGCGAGGGCGTCGAGTTTGTCGCCTAGGCTCTTCGAAAGCTTTTTGGAAAAGTCGGCCTTCAGCGCTTTCGTTTGCGAGCTGTGGTTCGTCGCTCCCGTCGAATCCGTCGCCCCTTTGATCTTTTCCATCGTCTTCTTAATGGAGGCCGTGATCTTGGGCGGGATGCCGGGGATCCGGGAGAAGGCCGCGTCGACCGCCAACATGTCGTTCAAGGTCGCCTTTAATTGGGAGGTCGGCGCCGTCTCCGAGCAATTGCCGCCCGAGGGCAAAACCGCGTTCAACGTTTTATTCAGCGTATCAACGGCGCCAACAAGCGCGGTCACGTCCGCCGACGTGTCTAGGCTTTTGATCTTCTCCGCCCTGAGCTCCAGATTGGTATGTTTCCCTGTCGGGTCGGCGGTCGCATATGTCAAGATGCTGTTGAACGCCAAAGACTCGGTCAAATGGGAAAACGCCCAGAGGAAATTACCTCGATTCGCTTGCCGCCGAGGCCCCGTGTAGCTCGCGCAGTTTTGCCGGTAGTCGGAGTCAATCCTGGCTTCCGGGTCGATGAACCGGCAAACGGCATTGATCGCGTCGTTGAGGTAGGCAAGTTTCTTGACGGCTTGACGGGCGTCCTCTGCGCAGCCGGGAATGAGCACCGGCAGGTCGGGATCGCTGTCGTCGCGAACGGCCATCTGCGCCAGCTCCTCGTCTTTCAAGCCGATGACCTTCTTCAAAGAACTCAAAGTGCCGGACGTGCTCCCTTCGCCGCCCGTCGATCCCGTGTTCGCGGCCAGCCCTTCGGCCAACGAAAAAGGATCGCCGCCAGCTAAAGAAAGGTTGATGAAGCCGAAGAGGATCGACGCGTCTTCCGAGTTTGGGTCGAGCTTGTAGGCTTTCTTCGCGTACTTCAGCGCCCGCTTCAAATCATTCCGGTCGTAGGCCGCGCGCGCCATGGCAAGCAGACTCTCAAAGGACTCGACGTGCTCTTTAGGCGCAGTCAAACCGAGGACGTTGGTTTTAGAACCGCAAGCGCAGCACAAAGCGACACTGGCAATGATGAGAAAACGACCGGAGTTCATCCGCCAATTAGATTCTGGCGCAACGCGCCAGAATCTATCCTGAGCGCAGCGAAGGATCTCGGCAATTACAGATATAATCGTCGAGATCCCCACGTCGCTGCGCTCCTCGGGCTAGACTCCGGCGCGTTTCGCGCCCAAATCTAATTATGCCACTATTTGTGGCGACCGGCGAATTCCCACTCCAAGCCGTCGTCAAACACTTTGAGACGATGGTCGTCGCGCCAGGCGCCCACGAAATCCCGAAAATGGGGCGAACCTACGTGACCGGATTGACCCACGGGAAAGACCCAGGTGCTGTCCCAAGGCTCCCGAAGGTCCCAGACCGTCCGCATCGACGGGCCGAACGTCGGCTGCTCGGCTCGCACTAAATCGTAAGCGCCGATCTGCGGGTATTCCTCCAAAGCAAAAAGGCGGTCGACGACGGGAATCCGGCCGACGAACGGATGCTGACCGCGCCAGGCGTTCGCTTGCGGGTGAGGCGGCCTCTTTCCGTTCGCAGCCCTCGTTGCGGCCAGCAAGTAGCGCGCGACCTCTCCGCTTTTCAGTCCAAAGGGCGCCACTCCCGAGTCTCCGGCCCCGTCCAGAACTTCAAGCAACCAAGCGCGACGAAGATAGTATTGGTACGGCACTCCTTGGTCGTCTTTCGGAAAACGCGCTTCGATGCGGCCGAGGAGCAATTTCATAAACGCCTCTTCCGCGACCGACGACGCGGTGAAGGCGTCGACATTGGATCGGCTGCTGCCGTCCCAAACTCGCCAGGAGTCGAGCGTCGCGGCGTCCGGGCCCGACGAGGTCGCCGCCCGGTCGGCGATCCACTTGAGGAGGAGCTTGCGAAAGCGGCTCTGGGTGTCGAGTTGCAATTCCTCCATGTCGACCCTTTTCAAATCCTTGCGCGCGCCGAGGAACCGAACGATACGCTCCTTCCGGTCTTCGCTCGCCCAGTTCGCGCCGAAGGGGTCGACCCAGATGCGTTCGTTGGCCGAAGCCAAGAAGCGAGTCGTCTCCGCGTTTTCGCCGTGAAAAAGCAGCCGACGGCGAGCGCTTGCGGGCTCGAAGCCCTGCCATTCGCCGACGTCGGCACCCTGCGGGACTCGGCCTGAGACCCTCCTTTTGACCCCGGTCCCCGACATCCGGTAAGCCATGTCGCCGTGATAGTCCATCGCCAATACGTTTTGCGACGGCGTCGTCATCCCGTCGAGGGAGCGGTCGAATTCGTCGATCGTTTGAGCCTGCATCAGCTGGATCATCGGCAAGCGGAGGCTGCTTTCTCGGAGTGAAATCCACTGCCTCGAATACAGATCTTCGCCGAGAAATTGCCGTTTCGCCAGTGGACCGCGGTGCGTGAACGCCGCCGCCACTTGCCGCGGCTTATCCTCTCCCTTCACTTTCACGTCGAACGTCTTGCGTAAGATCGGCCGCCAAGTCTCAGCGCCGCCCTCGGCGCGAACTAGGTAATAGGCTCCGTCGTCGCTCAATTTCTCGGCCAAGAAGTCGTCGACGTCCTCACCGGTGTTGGTGAATGCCCAAGCCAGGCCCGGATTCATGCCGA
>JAYWBY010000540.1:0-3779 GCA_043781115.1 Pseudomonadota bacterium | reverse complement strand
GCAACTTGACGACCTTAGGTCATTGCTGCCAAGTATAGGCCACCCACAAACCGCGGCAAAGGCAGCAAATCATGACTTTTCTCTTCCGCACCCTGGTCCTCGCATCGGTGTTGATCGGCCTCTCGGCAGCCACCGCCGAACCGGCGGCCGCAGACAAGCTCACTGCCGCGGCGCGCCTCTCGCATGCCGTGCTCGACGCGGAAGACCACCGCCGCGCGGCTGACCCGGCCATCGCGGAAGCCCTCGCGTCCCGCTTGCCGGCGCTGCGCAGCCAAGCCGTCCTGGCCCTTGGTCGAATCGGCGAACCGGCTAGTGTCGCTTTAGTGACGCCCGTCCTGAAAGATGAAATCAGCGCCGTTCGCGCCAACGCCGCCTTTGCTCTAGGACTGCTGGGCGGCGCCGAGGCGCTGGAAGCGTTGCATGCAGCGGAAGCGCTCGACACCGAGGTCGCCTCCTCGGCGCAGGTGTATTTGGCGCTGGGCCGCGCCGGCACCGCCGCGGAGCTCGACGCCCTCGCGCACGGGCTGAACAAAGCCGATCAACCAGAAGTCCAGGCCGCCGCTGCGGAAGGCTTAGGCTTGCTCTTCAACCATAGCGACGCCACGTTGGTCGTCGCGCCGGAAACCATCGAACAACTCTCGGCCGCCGCGCAAGCGCCGGCCGACGGCGCCGTCGACGCCGCTTTCGCCCTGGCTCGATATCCGGCGGCCTGGACCAATGACCAAAAGGCCGACGCGACCGCGGCCTTCCAAAACGCCGCGAACCCCGAAGCCAAAGCTTTGCTGGCTCGCGTCATGGCGAAGATCAAGGATGCCGCGGCCCGCGACGCCCTTTTGGGCGAGCAAGCGGCGACCGACCTCGGGCTGCGCACGGAAGTCGCGCGCGCTCTCGGCGCGTTGCCTGCCGACACCTTGACGCTCGCCGCGCTGTCGACGTTCCTCCACGACGGCGAGGCGCAAGTCGCTGAGCAAGCGCTGGAAAGCATCAGGCGCTTAGGCGTCGCCGCGGCCTCGCTCGCGGACGACGTGCGGACCCTGGCCACCGACTCGGAGTCCGCTTGGCTCAAGGATTCGGCGCTGCAGACCTTGCCGGCGCTCGATCAGGCGATGGCGCGGCCGGTGCTCGAGGCCCAGCTCACCGACGGCGCCTCCTCGCAAGATTTGGCCGCGGCGCTCCGTGGCCTTGCCGGTCTCGGCGACGGCGATGCATTGAACAAGATTCTCCCGTATTTGACCTCCGCTAATTTGACCGTCGCTTCGGCCGCGACCGAGGGCGTCGGTTCCTTCGGCGACGACCTCCTCAACCAGAGTGCGAAAGAGGCGCTGCGTTCGACCTTGGCCCGTCACGACCTGGCGCTCACCGCCACCGTAGCGGAAGTCGCCGGTCGTCTCGTCTGGAAAGACTTCGCCCCGGCGCTCGCCGAAGCTTATGCCGCGTTCGTCAAACCGGACGACGTCGAAGGCAAGATGGCGGTGCTCGACGCGTTGGGCAAAGTCGGCGACGCCACATATTTGCCGCTCCTCGAAGGGGCGCTCACCGACGATTCCCGCCAAGTCGGCTTGGCCGCGGCAGCGGCTTATCAAGCGATCTCGGGCACGGACGTCTCGGGCCGCGTGCCCGCCGTCAGCACCGTGCGCGCCGTGACGCCGTCGGCCTTCCAAATTCGTCGCGCCGTCGCCGCCAAGGTTCGCCTCGAGACCACTCGCGGCATCGTCGTGTTCAAGATGCTCCCCGATGCGCCGCTGGTCGCTTACAACTTTGTCAAGTTGGCGAAGGCCGGCTTCTACGACGGCAAGACCTTCCACCGCATCGTGCCGCACTTCGTCGCCCAGGGTGGCGACCCCCGCGGCGACGGCTACGGCGGCCCCGGCTACTTGATTCGCGACGCCGTTTCGCCTCTCAGCCATCGCCGCGGCCTAGTCGGCATGGCGACGGCGGGCAAGGATACCGCCGGTTCGCAGTTTTTCATCGACCACGCGCCGAACCTGCACTTGGACGGCGCATACACGATCTTCGCCCGGACGGTTCGGGGCATGGACGTCGTCGACCAGCTCCAACAGGGCGACCGCGTCTTGAAGGTCAGCGTCCTCGAGTAATTAACGAGGTCCATGAACAACGTCATAAACAACGGGGTCAGGCACTTCCCGTGAGCCTCCCTAGGGTCGACCTCTTTTTGGAGACCCTATCAGGGGCTTACAGGAGGTGCCTGACCCCTTTGTGCTATACTGGTGGCAATTCAAAACAATCGTCAAGGGACTCACAATCATGAAGCTCCAACGGATCCGGCTCGTCGTCGCCTTGCTCGCTTTGGCCCCCGCTTGCACCAGCAAACCGTCGACGCCGGCGACGCCGGCGACGACCACGGCAGCGCAGCCGGAACCGGCGAAGCCGGGCGCCGATCCCCAGGCCGACATGATGGCCGTCGGTCTCGACGCACTCTATAAGCGCGGAGACAACCAAGCGGCGATCGCGCAGTTCCGCCGCTTGCTCGACGTCAACCCGAACCACTACGGGGCGCACTACCAGCTCGCCGTCGCGCTCGAGCGCAGCGGCGATCCGGCGGCGAAAGACGAGTGGAAGAAGGTTTTGGCGGCGGCCACTTCGATCAATGACGCGCCGACCATCAAGGATGCCAAGGCTCACCTCGGCATTTAAGTGTCGGCGGTAAGGCGGACTTAGGTCGCGGGCTCTTCGTATTCGAGGGCGAACCACAGGATTGGGTCGACCTCGAACTTCTTCGCCAGCTTCTTGCCGAGGGTCGTCTTGAATTCGGACGGGAGCAGGAACGTCGGGCCGAGGTACAGGCGACGGCGGACGCCGTCCGTGGTCGTCTGACAGACGAGGCGGATCTCGTCACGCACGGCGCTGATCACCGGGACGACGTAGTCGTCGATCTTGCCGAGGCCCGCGGACGGGTCGGCGAGCTTCGTCTGCGTGTAGTCGAGGAGGATGACGGGCTTGCCGTCGTTGGCGCGCCACCTGCTCGCCGGATCGATGACGACGCTGGCGGTGAAGAGCGGTAGGAGCGGCTGCTCGTTGTGCTCGAAGAAGCGGTTGATAAGCTTGGTGTTGCCTTGCTCGTCGGTGAACATCGTCTTGCCGTCCCAGATGCGGTTGGCGGTCGAGTTCAGGAGGAAGCTCGAGACGATTTTTGGAAAGCCTTTGCCGGGGGTCGCTATGCCCGGATGGTCGGCGCTTGGGATGAGCGCCGCCGAAGCGAGGCCCTGGGTGAAAATCTGCGCCCATTCTTCCTTGGTGAGATGCTCGAGATCGGCACGCCCCGTCGCCTGGCTGACGCAGAAATCCGGTTGACCCGCGGGAGCAGCCGGAGCGCCGCCCACGGCTTCGTCGTCCTTCACCGCCGAACCGTTTTCGCTGGTTTTGCAGCCCGCGAAAACCATCAAACAAATCCCAAACGACGCCGCAAGTTGCACTTTAGTCGCCATGGATTTCTGACCCCTATTTTTTTGGATTTGGCTAAAATTCTATCACGTTTTAGCGGAGCGGGGATCCAAAACGTCGCGCAGGGCGTCGCCGACGAAGTTTAGCGCCAGAACCAGCAGGGCAATGGCGGCTCCGGGAATGATGCTGAGGAAGGGTGCCTCTTGGATGACGGTCTTGCCCTGGCCGAGGATGGCGCCCCACGTGGGCGCGCCGTCTTGGGGGCCGAGGCCGAGAAAGCTCAAGCTCGCTTCCACGATGATGACGCCGGACAGGGAAAACGTCGCATGCACCAAGAGCGGGGAGAGCGTCGTCGGAAAAATGTGGCGCCACACTTG
>JAYWBY010000539.1:0-10376 GCA_043781115.1 Pseudomonadota bacterium | reverse complement strand
CGATTTTATTTTGGCCTTGGGCCGTCTGCACGTGCGCGTAAACGAAGTTGGCCGCGGGTCCGTCGATCACTTGGTTTTTGTAAAAGTAAGGAACGTCGGCAGAGGAGAACTCGGCGCCTTTGGCTACTTTGGCTCCGGCAAGGGTGTCGGCACCCGCCGTACAGTCGCCCCAGTCCTTGGCGCAAAGCCCCACGATCGTGGCGCCACCCGCGCCGTCCCGATTGACGAACCCCGTGGGGTTGCTCGACGTCAGCTTTTGGCCGTCAATGACGCCTGTCCCCGGGTTCTGGTCCGCAAAACTCAGAGTGCCATCGGTCGCGACGTCGAGCGTGTAGACCTGTTGACTGTCGTCTGAGTCTCCGGAGGCATTGACGCCGCTGTGGAGCGCGTAGATATGAGTCCCGTTGCGGTAGAGGGCGTGAGGACGGAATTGGCCGGAGGCGAGGTTGCCCGTCGGCACCGTCGTGACGATTCCGGAAATGTAATCCAAGACCTGGAGAGACTCGCCGAGCGTCGACGCCACGACGATCGACTTGCCGACGTTGGCCGGCGCGACGTCCCAGGGATCGCCAACGGTGAGGTCGGACAAATTGGTCGCGGGCGCAAAGTTCGGATCGGTGGTGATCGGATTGAACGTGCGAAAATTTTCCGCCCCGGGTTGGCGGTTGAACAAAAACACGCGGCCGTCGGCGAAGAAGAGCGCCGGATTGCCCGACTCGGCGCCGAGCAGTTCGTGAATCTTGCCCGTGGAGAACTCGTAGTAAAAAATCTTCGACGACTGCAGCGACGGATCGGTGTTGACCGCCGCGAACACCATGCCGTTGACTCCCGAGCCGGCGATGACCGGACCCGCGACGTCGCCCTCGACCGAATCGTCGCTCTTGCCGCAACCTGCCAGCGCCAAGGCTACAAACAAAATCAGGATCTTAGAATTCATAGGGCCTCCTAGGGACGGGCAACGGTAACAAACCCCTGAAAGCCATGGCAAGAAAATTTCCGGGATGGTCTAATGCCGGCGAGAGTCTACGCGAGACTCTTCGCGAGACTCTTCGCGAGACTCTTGGAGAATGAGGCATGAGCCCGCTATCCCAGCGCCGCTGTTTCGTGGTTTTGAACGGGCGTTCGACCCGCGGGCAGGCCGACCGCTTCTGCGGCTGGACCGACCCACCGCTATCGACGCAAGGCCAGCAGGCCGTTTTGGTCCTCCGCCAGAAGCTGCAGGAATCCGGCACGCGTCTACCGAAGATCTGGTACGTGTCCGACCGCCGGCGCGCCGTCGAGTCGTTCGAAATCATGACCGCGGGCATGCACGCCCCGGTTGTTCGCATCACCGACAAGCTTCGCGAAATCAATTTCGGGGCTTACGAGAATTTGACGTGGGAAGAGCTGCCTGACGACTTCCAACGCCACTACGAGGCCTGCCTGCGTTCGCCGATGGAGCTGAAGTTCCCGTCGGGCGAGGGGTTCCGCGAGCTTTGCGACCGTGTTTCAGCCGGCGCCCTCGAAATCCTCTCTTACGAAGAGGACGATTCCGACATCGGCATCGTCGGCCACCAAGGCAGCCTCAGACTTTGGTTCATGATGGCCGAGGGTCTGGCGCCGGAAGCCTTCTTCAACGACACGCCGGAGCTCGGCGATGGGCGTTGGTTGCGCATCGGCATGCAAGACGTCGCGCAGTGGCGCCGCAAGCACCTAAGCCCTCCCGGTACGACTTGAGGAGCCGCTAGCTGAACCGCGCCTTGCTACAGTCTTGGCCGGCCCGCTTGTCGGCGATCGGCTTCATTTGGGTCATCGTCTTCGGCAATATATGGGCTGCCATGGCCATGATGGGGTCGCCCATTCCATCCTGGATGGGCGTCGGGGTCGCCGGCGGCATTGGCGTGACGTTGGCTGGTGGCGCCGCAATGATGGGACTTAGCGTTTGGCAGCGGTTGAATCCCACACCGAGCGAGGGCGAGGACGATGCGGCTGATCTTTGACCGCGGCACGTTGGTTCTCGAAGGCGCACCGGCGCACTTGCCGACCAAGCCAGCCGAGCTGCTTTGGGACGAGCGCACGAAGGTGTGGCGCGCGCCGGCCCATGCCTACCGCGATCTCGTGCTGAGCCTGCGAGATCAAGGCATCACGGCGACCGACGAGGCGCGGGCGTACGGGCCGCTGCCACTCGCGCTCACAGTGCCGATCTCGCCTCGCGAACACCAGGCGTTAGCGCTCAGAGCTTGGATGCAGGGCGGTCGCCGCGGTGTCGTGCAGCTGCCGACAGGCGCCGGGAAGACCTACCTCGCACTTTTGGCCTTGGTGCAAACCGAGCGTCCGGCGCTGATCGTCGTGCCGACCATCGACCTCCTGCATCAATGGCAAGAGGTGCTCGGCCGTCACTTGGGCATTCCCATCGGGGCGTTGGGTGGTGGGGTGCGCGACTTGCAGCGCGTGACGGTATCGACCTACGACTCCGCGGCTTTGATGATCGAGCGTCTCGGCAACCAATTCGGCTTGCTCATCGTCGACGAGTGCCATCACTTGCCGGCGCCGCAGTATCAAAGCATCGCTTTCGCCAGCATTGCGCCATTTCGCCTCGGGCTGTCGGCGACCGTCGAACGCGCCGACGGCAAAGAAGCGGAGATCTTCCGCCTACTCGGGCCGCTCGTTTACGACGCACGGATCGACCAGATGGTGGAGTCGGTGCTCGCGCCTTACGACGTCGTCAGTTTGGAAGTGCCGCTGACGCCTGAAGAGAACCAAAAGTATCAAGACGCCCGCGCCGTTTACACGGGCTTCATTCGGCGTTACGGCGTCAACTTCTCGTCCGGCTACGGCTGGATGGACTTCGTCCGGAAGGCCTCGCGCATGCCCGGAGGCAAGGAAGCGATGCGTGCTTACCGGGACCAAAAGCGCTTGGCCCAGGCCGCGTCGGCGAAGCTCTCGGAGCTTTGGCGGATCTTGGCCGAGCACCAGGGCGATCAAGTGATCGTTTTCACCGACGACAACAACATGGCCTATCAGATCGGCACGGAATTCGTCTTGCCGGTCATCACTCATCAGACGAAGTTGATCGAGCGGAAAAAAATGCTGCAAGCGTTCCGGTCGGGCGAGCTGTCGGTGATGGTGACGTCGAAAGTCTTGAACGAAGGCGTCGACGTGCCGGACGCCCGCGTCGGCATTGTCGTCTCGGGTAGCGGCGCCGTGCGTGAACACGTGCAGCGCCTCGGCCGCATTCTGCGCCACCGCCCCGGCAAACGGGCGGTTCTCTACGAGTTGGTCTCCAAGGGAACGAGCGAGCTCAGCGTCAACCGTCGCAGAAAGATGCATCATGCTTACCAAGGAACATCTCAACTTCAAGATTAAGAACGGGCGGGCCGTTCCGCAGTTCTTGGACCCCGGCGATGCGCTGGCCACCGGGCTGGCGGAAGACTTGCTGACGGTGTTTCGTGACGGCGAAGGTAGCCGCGTCGGCGAACTCGAGGCCGCCGCGGAAGAAGTCGCCGATGGAGATCTGGCTGCCGCCTTCCGTAAGCTCCTCTTAGACGCTTGCGCCACGGAAGAAGACGACGGCGAGGTTGCCGACTTCCGTTGGCAGTGCTTGCTGAAAGCCCAAGAGCTCCGCCGCCGCGTCCCGGCCCTGTCGCCAGCGGAATTTCAAGCGGCCGTCGGGGCTCCCGGCGACCGCCTGTATGCCGACCTTCCGGCGTGCCGGAAAGTTCGATCGTTTAAGGATATGGACTCCAGTGGTTTAGTGCAGCGATACAACTGCGCCCAAGTACAAGGGTTGCTCCTCAGGGCCCGATCGGTGACCATTCGGTTGAAGGGCGCCGCACTCTCCGATCGGCGCGAACTGTTTCGCCAAATGAAGTTTCATCGCCTCATGGGTGCGGTGACGCAAACGGAGGGCAAGAAAGGCGGCATCGAAGTGACGCTCAGCGGCCCCCTGACGCTCTTCGACCAGGCCGCGACGTATGGGATGCGGCTAGCCAACTTTTTCCCGCGCATCTTGCACTTGGCGGACTGGCAAATCGAAGCCGAGATCCACGTCAAGAACCGGGACCTGTCGCTGAAGCTCGACGCCTCGGCGGGCCTGGTGAGCCACTACGCCGCGCGGCGCCCGTACATACCGGAAGAGTTGACCGCCTTGGTCGACGGCTTCAACGAGCGTATGAGTCCTGCTTGGCGGATCGAGTCCGCCACCGAGTTCGTCCACATCGGCAGCGAATCTTATTGTTTTCCGGATCTGACGATTTATGGCCAGAACGGGCGGACGCTCCACATTGAACTTTTCCATCGGTGGCATGCCGCGCCGCTTTCTGGAAGACTACAAGCCTTGGAAAAGCATCCCGATTCTGAGTTATTCTTGGGCGTAAGCAAGAACTTGGCTAAGAATCCGGAACTTGACGAGACGCTGAAGGCGTCTCGGGTTTTCGTGAAATGGGGATTTCTTTTCTCGGAGTTTCCGACGCATAAGACTATCTCTGAACTCCTGGTCCGCAACTCTTCGGGACAACGAAGCTATGGTAAGGTTAAGTAGCGGGGGGATTTCGTCCGAACAGTGGGCTTGAACTCTTCCCTAAAATCCAATGACATCCGGTGCGAGGCCGCTTGAAACGGAAAGACGACAAAGTCAAAGCGATGGGCACGGTGAAGGCCTCCGTAAAGGCGCCTCAGCAGTCTAACGTGCGTCCGCCGGTTTCGCAGCAGCAGAAGCCGATGCAGCCGATGACGAGCAATAAGCCCCAGCAACAACAGCAAATGAATCGCCGTGCCGCCGAGGGCGCCTTGGGCGCTGGCCATGAGGGTGACGACACGCAGGCTGGCAGCCCGGCCGCCGCGCTTCACCGTGCTTTGGCGAAGGCCCGCGGCAAGCGCCTCCTGATCTGCATCAAAGGCTACCCGGACCCGGACAACATCGGCACGTCCCTTTGTCTTCAGTGGCTTGCCCGCCACTACGACATCGACACGACGATGATTCACTTCGAGGCGATTTCGCACCACGAGAACAAAGCGCTGGTGAAGAAGCTCGACTTGGACTTGATCGAGGTCGACAACACCTTCGACGTCTCGGGCTATGACTACTACGCGATCAACGACTCGCAAACGACCGACCTGCCGATCAAGCTGCCACCAACCTGCCGGCTGTTGGCCTTCGTCGACCACCACAAGGCGCTCGGCACGATCGAGGGAGAATTCATCGACGTTCGCGAGAACGCCGGCTCGACCTCGGGCATCTACGGCGAGTACCTGATCGAAGGCGCCATCACCTTCAGCGGCAACTCGGCGGAAGAAAGCCGGATCGCCACGGCGCTCATGCACGGCATCCGGAGCGACACGGACAACTTCGTCAACGCCCAGCCGCTCGACTACCGCGCCAGCGAATACTTCGCCCAGTACGTCGACAAAGATTTGTTGTCGCTGATTTCGCACCAGTCGATTCCCGCCAAGACGATGGATCTGACCCAGATCGCCCTTCAAAGGAAGGACATCCGCGGCACGTTCATGTTCTCCGGCGTCGGTTTCGTACGCGACGAAGACCGGGACGGCATCGGCCAGTGCGCCGACTACCTCCTCCATCGCGAGGGAATCGACACGGTCGTCGTCTACGGCGTCGTCGGCAACCAATTCATCGACGGGTCGCTGCGCACGAAGTCCCATACCCTCGACCCGGA
This sequence comes from Pseudomonadota bacterium, assembly GCA_043781115.1. GTDB lineage: Bacteria > Bdellovibrionota_B > Oligoflexia > Oligoflexales > CAIYRB01 > CAIYRB01. The sequence goes on along the minus strand of JAYWBY010000539.1, from coordinate 4,722 downwards.
CAAGTGGTTGAAGGACGTTTTCGGCGCCGACGAAAACGGCAAGTACTACGGCGGTGGCCGCAAGGACAAGGGCGGCTTCCAGATCCCGCTCGGCGTCTTCGCTCGATGCAACGACCGCGAGTTGCTTTGGATTCTGATCAAAAAGACTATCGACGAGCTCTTCTACCAGAAGATCGGCGTCGAAGAGAGCGCCAACATCGACAACGATTTGTCGGGGCAGAAGGTCTAGAATTTCGACCGCCCACGAGGAGGCCGGCGGCGGCCAGATCGTGGGCGTGGTCGATGGCTGGATGTTGTGACGTCTCTAAGGAAGACTAAATTTTCAGTTTGCCGGATGAGCAGCTGAAGGTGCCGATAAAGTCGTCTTGGCAACCCGTGCCGGAGCAGTGGGTCGGCTCGAAGCCGATGCGGGCCGAGGAGTCGGTCGAAGAGAGGACGGCCAGGTCGGGGCCCATCATGGTTTCGGCGCCGTGTTCGTGGCTGGCCTTGATCTCGATCGTGGTCGTCTTGTTCGACACGCAGACGCCCGGGAACTCGATCGTTTGGCCGTCGTTCGGCCAAGGCTGTTGCGTCCAGGCTCCGCTGTTGACGCGGATGGCGATGAAGGCGTCGTTGTCGTCCCGGGACTCACTCGAGAACTTCAGTGCGCTCTTCGTCCCGTTCGATTGATCGACGGACGAAGTGGTCGTCGAATCGCCGAGCGTCGCTTTATCGATGGTCGTGTCGTCGGGCATCACCTTGTCGGAGTCGGTTTTGTCGTCGTCAGCTGATTTGTCTTCAGCGATCTTCGCTTTGGCGGTGGAGTCTTTGTCTTCTTTGAGGCGGTCGCTCGATTGGCCGTTGGCCTTTTGCACGGACGCTTGCTTCGCGGTGCCGGGTTTTGGTGCCGTGTCGGAAGCGTTGCTGCACGCGGCCGACAGTCCGGCGATCAAGAACCCAAGAACGAAGCTCGTGAGCGAAGCGTGGCGCATGGTCGTCTCCTCAAAAGTGCGTGATGGTCTTCCTGAAGAGATTGCAAACGTCCGGCCAGCTTCGCCGACGAGCGATAATTGCGTTGTTTTAGGTGCTTAGCAGCATTTACCCGAGGCAGGGCGGTGGTCAGGGCCCGAACGGTAGAATGAAGGGGGAGTCGGTCGGCGGATGTAAGTCATCGACGTTCGGTCCCAAAGCGTCGAACAAGTCGTCGACGCGCCGTTTTGCCCGGGCCGTGGACGGCATCCATAGATATAACTTATTGTATTTATACATTTAAATTGGAATCGCCAAGGCTATGAACCATCAAGGTGACGGGCCCGTCATTCAGCAGCTCGACCTCCATGTGCGCCTGGAAGCGCCCTGTCTCGACCGTGACGCCGCCGCGACGCAAACAATCGACGAAACTATCGTAAAGCTCTTTGGCCTTGGCTGGCGGCGCCGCGTCCGAGAAACCGGGGCGGCGACCTTTGCGGCAATCGCCATAGAGCGTGAACTGGCTGACCACGAGCGCGGCGCCGCCAGTGTCTAGCAGGCTCAGGTTCATTTTACCTTCGCTATCCGGAAAGGCGCGCAAATGGAGCGTTTTTTCCGCCACGTAAGCGGCTGCCCCCGCGTCGTCGCCAGCGCCCACGCCAAGCAGCACCAGCCAGCCTTTGCCGATTTTGCCGACGATTTCGCCGTCGACGGCGACGCTGGCTCTGGTGACTCTTTGCAGCACGGCGCGCATTCTGGTGGCCCTAGTGTCGTAGGTTTTCTTGAGGCTTGTTGCTTGCTTGACGCGTCCGGGACGCCTATAAAGAGCGTTCCGACCATCTTAGGAAGCGGCAATGGAAAATACAAGGCGCGACAAACACTCTCTGAACTTCAAGGCCCTGCTCAGCGACCTCGGTGAAGACCCGAATCGCGACGGATTGCTGAAGACTCCTAGTCGCGTCATCGATTCGTTGGAATATTTGACGTCGGGCTACAAGGAAGACGTCAACTCGGTCCTTAACAGCGCCCTCTTCGAAGTCGACTACCAGGACATGGTCATCGTCCGAGACATCGAGATCTACAGCCTTTGCGAGCACCACATGCTGCCGTTCTACGGCCGCTGCCATGTCGGCTACATCCCGAGGAAGAAGGTCATCGGCCTGTCGAAGTTGCCGCGCGTCGTCGACATCTTCGCCCGCCGCCTGCAAGTCCAGGAACGCCTGACGCACCAGATTTCGAACGCCATTCAGACGCATCTCAATCCGCTGGGCGTTGGCGTGGTCATCGAGGCTTACCACCTTTGCATGATGATGCGCGGCGTCGGCAAGCAAAACTCGTCGACCATGACCAGCTCGATGCTCGGGTCATTTCAGAACATCGAGACGCGCACGGAATTCTTGAGCTTAATCCATAGCTCCAAGCGCTAAGACAAATGGCGACGCATCTTTACACGTACGACGACCCACCCGCCGAGCGCGATCTGGCGAAAATCCTCCGCGTGCTCGAGGGCGACGGCGTCATCGGCTACCCGACCGACGTCAATTGGGCTTTCGGGTGCGACGCCACGAGCACCAAGGCGCTCGACCGCATCCATCAGCTGAAACCGACGCATCCGAAGGACCGTCCGTTCAGTTTGATCTGCAGCTCGATTTCGATGGCGGCCGAGTACGTCAACATCGAAAACGCCACGTACCGAATGCTCAAGAAAGCTTGGCCTGGTCCGTTCACGGTACTACTGACCGCCAATCGCAATTTTCCTCGCCAGTTGAAGGACAAGCGCCGGGTCGTCGGCATCCGCATTCCCAACGCTCCCTTGGTGCTCGCGATCGTCAATAAGCTAGGCCGACCGCTGGCGACGACTTCAGTGCCGCCACTTGGCGCTGACAACGACGTGCCGCCGCATTTCGGCTATGAAATCCTTGAGGCGCATGGCCACGGGCTCGATCTCCTGGTGGACCTCGGCCAAGAGCTGGCCGGCCTCGAGTCGACGATCATCGATTTTACCTCCGGCGCGCCCGAGCTGATCCGCAAGGGCGCCGGTGATCCGCGTCTTTTCCTGGAGGGCGCATCTTGACGTCGACGCGGGCCAACCCCTTTCCGAAGCCCTCCGGCCTGGAGAAGGTGCTGCTGAAGGAACTCGTTCGCTGCGCTAAGGCCTGCTATGACCGCGGGTGGTCGCACGGCACCGCCGGCAACTTCTCGCTGCGCGGCCGGGACGGCGTTATCTGGCAAAGCCCGACAGGCCTCAACAAGGGCGAACTGAACCCCGAACATTTCATCCCGTTGGAATTGGCGACGGCGAAGGTCATCTGGCCTACCAAGGCCCGGCCGTCCGCCGAAACGCCGATGCACCTCGGAATCTACCGCGCCGTCGCGGGCGCCGGCGCCGTCGTCCACACTCATCCGCCGGCGCTCGTCGAATTGAGTCGCGGCGGCCAGCCGATCGTCTTTCAAGGCGAAGAGATGCAAAAGCATCTCGGCTCCCACGATCACAACGAAACGCTGCGGATCCCCGTCGTGAAGAATCCGTCGCCGGAAGAAATGCCAGGGATCATCGACCAGGTCGGAAGCTACGTTTTCCCGAAAGTACCAATGGTCGTGCTCGCCGCCCACGGTGTCTACGCGTGGGCCAAAACGCCGATGGAAGCCCTGAGCTATCTCGAAGCCGCCGAGTTCCTTTGCCGAACCAAAGGGAAACCACATTGATTGAGCTCGTCGACGCCGGAACCATGGATTACGTGAGCTGCTGGGCGCTGCAAGAGCGTCTGCATGCCGACGTCGTCGCTGGCCGAAGCGACGGCCACGTGATCTTGGTCGAGCATCCGCCGGTTCTGACCTTCGGCAAGCACGGGGACAAGGCTCACCTCCTTTTCGCCGCCGACCATTTTAAAAAGCAGGGCGTGCAGCTCGTCGACACCGATCGCGGCGGCGAGGTCACCGCCCACGTCCCGGGTCAACTCGTCGTTTACCCGATCTTGCGCCTCGCCGACTTTAAACTTACTCCGCGGCGTTACGTCGAGCTGTTGGAGGATACGGTAATCGAGGCTCTGGAGATCTTTGGGATTAAAGGGACGCGAGACGGCGATCATCCTGGCGTCTGGCTAGGTAAGAAGAAGATCTGCGCCGTCGGTGTCCGCATCAAACAGCGCGTCAGCCTCCACGGCATCGCGCTGAACGTCTGCAACTCCTTGGACCTGTTCCAACAGATCGTACCGTGCGGCATCCAAGGACGCGGCGTCACCACGTTGGCCCAAGCCTTGGGGCGCACGGTGTCGGTGGCCGACGCGGCCCCGGTTTTGGTGCGAAGGCTTGCCGTCGGTCTCGGTGATATTGCACTGGAAAGCCCTCAAGGGTTGCCAGGAGCGGACCGAGTCTCTATGCTTTCCCCGACTACGACAAGATAGCTTCCCTGGAGAGTTCATGATCGACGAGTTGGCGCCCAAGCCCAGGGATGGCGACCAGGACCTACCACCTGCCAAGGTGGAAGCCCTGGGCCAAACGGGCGAGATTGCCGCTTGTTGCGTCGAGACTATCCGCCAGCACGTACGCTACAACCCGATGATGGTCTGCGCTGACTGCAAGAACATCATCAAGTGCTTCAGCGAAGAGCGCGCGTTCCAGAACTACCTAACGTTCTGCCGTTCGCGCCGCCGGACGGTCCTGACCGGGGTGGTGGGAGAACACTACACTGTCGCATTTCGGTCCTATGATACTTACGGCCGCTGACCGTTCTATACGCAGCTGAGCCTGGCACGAAAGGTGCTTTGTCTTCCC
>JAYWBY010000538.1:0-3781 GCA_043781115.1 Pseudomonadota bacterium | reverse complement strand
ATCGGCCGACGCGATGTCCAGCGAAATATTGCCGGAGGCAAGAGCTTCGCCGGTGCGCTGCGCCCGCTCGGCCGCAAGACGTGCATGCTCCGACAATATGCCCACAGCCTGCTCTTGATAAGTGATCTTGGCGAAGAGCAGGCGCGCCTGCTGCGCCGTCTGCCACTCCTGCCAGAGGTAGCTGAGATTGGCCTTGGCGCTGTCGGCTTCCGCTGCAGAGACGACGGAGGAATGGCTCAGAAGAGAGGCGATATCGAACCCCAGCTCCACCGACGCCGTCGACGTACCTTCTCCGGCCAACGGCCAGCCATAGCCCAAGGCAAGCTGCGGGGAGATCCAGGCACCGGCTTGCTGGGCCTGCGTTGCGGTGAGGCGTTGATCATCGCGCCCAAGTCGTAGGTCGGGATTGTGCTTAACAGCTAAGAGAGCGAGCGTTTCCGTGTCGATCCCGCCCTTCGGCGCGTCGGCGAGCTCGTGGGGAAGTGCCCACTCCTTGCTTAGAGGCTTCTCTTCATAGGTAACGCATGCCGCCGGCAACGGCGCGAGCAAAAGCAGGACAAGGCGATTTAGTCGCATGGATGACCAGCCTCGGAGTGGGAAATCAGAGCGGCAATGTTCGTGTGCAGAGAAGACATTGGGAGGGATTGTATTCACTCTAGCTGACCGAGGATGAATGACAGGTGAAGCGCAATTTGAAGCAACGAATTGCTTCGCCCTGCATGTGTCGGATGGAGGTCGGCTTTGCCAGTCATTGCGGAAAAATAGGTACAAAAAACTAGATATTAGAGAGTAATAGCGAGCCTCCAGCTTCTTCAAAAAAGTCGCGCGACCCTTCGCCTGCCGCGTTGACCAGCACCTAAGCGCCTTGGACTTCAGGGCGTTCGTCGACGCGCTTCAACGTACCACTCACATCTTTCGGCGGCAGTGTGTGGTTGGAATCGCGCGAAGGCATGGGCACTGGCAGACCAGTCAAATACGTAAGCGTCTCGCGACTGGCTTTCCGCTGGCCACCGATTCTTGCGCTCCCTGCCTTCAAAGCCTGCCGCGCCGCCCTTGCTGGCAAAGCCTAGCTGACCCGCGAACGCCCAAACTTTTGCAGTTTTGAAAGCTCGGTCAAACGCCTGTCGAACATCGCCTTCTCGGCCGGGACATTAACAGCGTCTCTTTCGATCGAAAGGACGAAAAAAAACGTTTCGGCCACCGTTTGGTAGGTCTTGGCGATTGTCGCCGGCCCGGCCTCTTGTCGCGGTTCAGGGACCGTAAAGGTACCAACGCCCGAGACTGGCTCCTTCTTCCGACTCTATCGGTCGGAAATCGTTGCCAATCAACCTGTGCTCAAACTACCCGAAATCCTTTCCAGTTTTGGGGGCGCATTCCAGGTTACTCTCAGCTGCGTGGTTTTGATGTCGGTTTTCAAACGTCAGATTCAAGCTTTTTGGGCATGCGAATCGTCGTCTACGTTGCGGACGCGGTATGGGTTTCGGCAACGTCCCAGGCAGGATTGGACTCGGAACTGCGCGACGTCGCGAGCGACTCCAAAGCGTTGATGCTGAGTTCAACTTGCTCCAAGAGCGAGTTGAACTCGACGCCTTTTGCCTCTGGTGATACTGGAATTGGCTCTCCGAAAAGGATCGTGATTCGGGCAAAAGGACGGGGCAGCCTGAAGCGGTCCCAGGAGTTGAATACCCAAGTCTTGTCGCTGTGGGCATAAGCAGGAAGAATCGGTGCTCCACTCTTCTTGGCTAGATCCACGATACCTGGTTTCACTTTGCGTCGTGGACCGGACGAGCCGTCGACGGTGATCGCAATGGGAAAGCCGCGTTTTATGTGGTCGAGCGCCTTAACTCGAACATCCTGACCGCCGCTTGACTGACTACCTTGGATTGCAACAAAGCCAAATTTGCGCATAAGGTACGCGACCGCGCTCCCAACATTCGAACGGCTCGTGATCGTGCAGTAGTTGCGACCTTCCTGAGAGATCGACATCGAGAGCACCGTTTCGTGCCAACAGGCCAGAAGATATGAGCCCTTGGGGCCCATGGCCTGTGCTGCAGTGAGGTGCTCGCTGCCGATCTCGCGAATGCGATAGGTCGCGTGGAGGGCGCGGATGAATGCATAGAGAATGACCTGAAACACGCGGACGACTAAACGGCTGACGGGCTTGTGCTTCATACTGATTGACGGCCAATGAAAGAGTTCACTTTGAAAGGATTTTGAAGTTTACCAGAATTTGAGACGCCCAGGCGGAGAGCGGGTACGGAATCTGGTCCGGCGGCATCACGTCCAAATTGACGCCACCGAATACTTAGTTCGCCCAAGGCTATAGGCTGTGAGTGGGATCTTGGCCACTCGCTGCGTACAAACTGCGTACAAAATCTCGCAAGACCTGCTTAAACCCGCTCAACCATGTGCAGCCCTAACAGCGCGTGACGAAGGTTGAATTTCTAGAAGACTCAGTCATTCAATTACGTTCCAAAATCCTGGGCTCCTTACCTCCTTAGTGGGCCCAATCTAGCCGAAAGGCATTGATTGGGTTCATCTTTTTTTGGCGGAATTCTTCAGAGTGACTCTGGAGTGCGGCACTCTGGCACTTGAAGCATTAGACGAGGCAGAGGACGAAAAGGAGCCCGGAAAGATCCGGGCTTGGCTTTGGGGCAGCGCGCTTTAGTTCATCTGCAGGGACATTTCGAGCGTGGCGCGAAGGTATGGTCAACCGCCAAGAACCGCAACACAGGTGATCGACGTTGCGGTGATCTTCGATCCTGAACGGACGCCAACCAAGGAGAACTGCGTACCGTTCGCTAACCAGCCCGGTTCGCAGTTGTTAATCGTGGTCGAGTGATTGCCTGGGCTGCCGACCATAAGTACCGTGTAAATCGAGCCCGACGTGTTTGATTTTGCCTTGAACGATGCGTCGCCATTGCCCGTAATGATTTGGGGCGCCTCGGTGATGATGCCGTCAAGCGTCACCGCGTCGCTGGTCGCGGCGGCAGGACAAGTGATCGACGTTGCGGTGATCTTCGATCCTGAACGGACGCCAACCAAGGAGAAGAGCGTACCGTTCGCTAACCAGCCCGGTTCGCAGTTGTTAATCGTTGTCGAGTGGTTGCTTGGGCTGCCGACCATAAGTACCGTGTAAATCGAGCCCGACGTGTTTGATTTTGCCTTGAACGACGCGTCGCCATTGCCCGTAATGATTTGGGGCGCCTCGGTGATGATGCCGTCAAGCGTCACCGCGTCGCTGGGAGCGGCGGCGACGTTGGCCTTGCCAAACCCAGAATAATTCGTTGAAGTCACTTGACCCCCGCTTAGGTGGCTGAGGGACGCCGCCACGACTTTATGGATCACGCGGTAGGACTCACCGTCGGCGTTAGCTTCTGAGACGACGTTCTTCAACGCAAGAACCTGGCAGACTTTGATGGCGCCCGTATCGAATTCCTTAAGCGTGCCATCATTGCGCAGAATCCATCCCGGTCCCGCGGCCGAAACTTGGCAGTAGATGGCGTCGACGCTGCAGGTCGTTCCGGCGGTGGTCACCGCTCCGAAAGAAGCGCAAGGAACTGCGGCACCTTGGGAATTGAGCTCGGTGAAAAGGGCCTGAGCGACCGCGTCGGGCAACTCGATGTCGATTTGAGTCGAAGAGGAGGACGCGGCCAGCTGGGAGGCAGGCGCCGTCGCCGGCTTGCCACCACACGAAACCAGAAGCCCTACCGCCATCATCGCCACTAGTTTGGAAATCGCTTTCATAAAATCTTCCTCCTAATGAAGTGTGAAACAATCC
>JAYWBY010000537.1:0-10386 GCA_043781115.1 Pseudomonadota bacterium | reverse complement strand
ACGACCGCGGCGGCCAGACTTACTCCAAGCAGCTGATCGTCACCGAGACCGAACTCGACGGCAACGTCGCGACCATCGACCTTTCGTCGCTAGGAACGGCGCCTTATCAGCCGAAGAACCGCCCGCAGAACCTGAAGCTGACCGTGAAGAAGAAGGTCGACTTCTGCATGATCGTCGAATCGCAAGGCACGGCGACGACGATGGTAGCCAACGGCTTCACCAAGCGTCACGACTGCATTTTGCTCGGCGCCCAAGGCGTCCCGTCAAACGCCGTCCGAGCTTGGGTCAAGAAGATCCAAGAGCAGTTGAAGGTCCCCCTCTACTTCTTCGGTGACCTCGACGCCTATACGATGCAAAACATCTACCGGACCCTGAAAGCGGGTTCGGCGGCCTCCCTCATCCGCAACTCCGACTTCTGCGCCCCCGACGTCAAGTTCCTGGGGGTGCTTCCGGAGGACATCAAGAAGTACGACCTCTCCGACTACGCCGTGCGCGAGAACGACATCGGTGAAGCTCGGGCCTTGAAGAAGGCGCGCGATGCCCTCTCCAACGACCCGTTCTTCAAGGACAAGAAGAACAAAGAGCTCCGCGCGATCCTCGAGTGGCTGGTCAAGAACAAGCGCCGTTGCGAGCAACAAGCCTACATTTCCGTCGACCCGCGCGACCCGCAGATGATGGAAAAGATCTTGATCGATAAGATCAAGAAAGGTGACTACATCGAGTGAGGCCTCTTAGGCCTTCGCGTTCCTAGAGAGAAGGTCGCGAATCTCGGTGAGCAGCTTTTGCTCGGCCGGGATTTCGACGACGACCGGAGCTTCGACCGCTTTCGCTTCCTCTTTGCGCTTTAGGCGGCTCCTACCCTTCACCATCATGAAGACGGCGCCGGCGACGATCGTGAAGTCGAGTACGGTTTGGATGAAGAGACCGTACTTCACCGTGACGGCGGGTGCGGTCGCGGTGGCGGCTTTTAGAGTTATGGCGAGGTCGGCGAAGTTCACGCCGCCCATGAGAAGGCCGATCGGCGGCATGATGACGTCGGCGACGAGCGACGAGACAATCTTGCCGAAGGCGGCACCGATGATGATGCCGACGGCCATGTCGACGACATTGCCCTTCATCGCGAACTGGCGGAACTCAGTGATGAATCCCAAAGAGCCTTGTTTCAGTTTGCCGAGATTTTGGTCTCTTACGAGGCGGGTCATGGATTCGGTACGCAACGGTGGATCTCCTTAATGAAATACTGCCTGATAAAGCACGCTCAACGTAGCCAATTCAAGTGTTACTTGTTGTAGATTGAGGAGCCGGTTACACGAGAAACGGGATTCTTTCCTTCTAGAAAGCAGCCATGCCTTCGGTTTTCGGACTACATAGCCTTTTGCGAGGCGCCGCCACTGACTTGGCCCAAGGCCGCAACGTCCAAGTTGCCGGGGTCTCGGAGGCGCTCGCGGAATGGCTCGTCCTGGCGCTGGCAAGAGGATCAAACTCCCCTGAAACCAAAGCTTTTCGCCACTTGGTCGTTGTCCTCCCCACGGCGAAGTCGCTGCCTCCTTGGTCTCATTTTCTCGACCAAGCGATAGCGAGCCTCGGCGACGAGACCGGACTCAGGGGCGCAGTGTTGCCGTTTTTTTCGTGCTACGGGAACGACCGGTTCATCAATCCGTCGCTGTCACGCCGCCAGCGAATTTACGCGTTATCACAGCTGTCTAACGGTGAGCAACGCAACGTAATTATCACTACGGCACAAGCTCTCGGCCAGAGAACGCTCGCCCCGAGCGTCATGGCCGGGGCCGCCGTCCGACTCCAAAAAGATACAGAATACGACCAGGATGACTTGATCGCCCGCCTCGACGACCTCGGTTACACGCCGTCGCCGGCCGTGTCGGAAGAAGGCGCCTACGCCGTGCGTGGCGGCATCGTCGACGTCTTCCCGATGAATGCCGACGATCCCTTGCGGCTTGAATTCGTCGGGGACGCCTTGGCTTCCCTCCGTTGTTTTTCCGTCGACGACCAGAAGTCGAAGCATACGGTCGAGCGAGCGGTAATTTGCCCGGCGTACGAAGCCCTGGCTTTTGCGGCGAATCGCAAGGACGACGCCCAAAGGCTCTATAACACGATGCTCGAACAGAACGTCGTGGCCGCGGATCGCCAAGGAATGTTGTCGCAGTTTCAACAGGGCGTGAAGTTTTCCGGCTTCGACATGTACGCGCCGCTTTTCCGAGTCGAAGCCGCTTCATCGCTCAGCTACTGCGGCCCGGACACGCTGCTGCTTTTTCCCGAAGGAGTCGACGCTTGCCTTGAGCGTTACGAGGCGCTTTATGAGGCCATTTCGTCGGACTATCAAAGGGACCTTGATCGCCAACGCGCCAGCCTGCCGCCCGAGGAGCACTATACGCCGCCCGCGGATTTCGCGGCGGCTCTGCGTGGCCGTTCGCCGCACGTCGAGTTCGGCAATCCTTTTGCCTCCGCGGAGTCGACGCTTTACCGGGTCGAAGCTCGCCTAAAAGTCGCTGGTGCGCCCGAGTCGGCTTCGGTCGGTGCTGAGCTCTTCGATAAATGGCTGCTGGTCATCGACGGCATTCTGAAAAAAGACGGGACCGTGGCGATTCTGGCTCACCATGACGAGCAGATCGATCGGATCTCCAATCTGCTCGTCCACCGGGGATTCAAGCCAAAGCTAACGCCCGCGCTGATGGGCCAAGTCCTCGACGGCGTCGTGCCGCCGGGAATTTCAATAGGCAAGGGCGACTCGGCGTCCCACCTTTGGCTCGACGAACAGAACTTGCTCATCCTCCCGGAGCTGGCGCTCTTCGGATCCAAGGCGAAGATCGTCAAGCCGGCGTCGCAGAAGCTGCAAAACTATCTGAGCTCGTTCGCGGATTTGAAGGTCGGCGACCTCGTCGTTCACGTTCAACACGGCATCGGCCGCTACCGCGGGCTGACGAGCCTCACCGTCCTCGGCCTGACCAGCGATTTCTTAATCCTGGAATACGCAGGCGGAGACAAGATCTACCTACCGGTCGACCGGTTGAGCCTCTTGCAGCGTTACAGCGCCGGCTCCGAAGCCGGTGCCGCGATGTATCCCGTCGACCGCTTAGGCGGCCTGAGCTGGGAACGCCGCCGTGCCCGAGTCAAGGGCGCGGTCAAGGACATGGCCGACCAGTTGCTGAAGCTTCAAGCCCAACGCGCTATCGCCCGCGGCATGGCCTTCAGCGCACCCGACGATTCGTACGTCAAATTCGAAGCCGGCTTTCCCTACGATGAGACGGAAGACCAAACGCGCGCGATCCACGACGTCGAAGCCGACCTTCGCTCCGGCAGGCCGATGGATCGCTTGATTTGCGGCGACGTCGGCTTCGGCAAGACCGAGGTGGCGCTGCGCGCTTCGCTCCGCACGGTGCTGGAGGGAGCGCAGGTGCTGGTGTTGGTGCCCACCACGATCCTTTGCTACCAGCACTACCGGACGTTCAGCTCGCGCCTCGAGGCGCACGGCGTTCGCGTCGCCCAAGTCAACCGGTTCGTCTCAGCCGCCGACATCAAGGCCGCTACGAACGGGCTCCAGAGCGGCGCCGTCGACGTTCTCATCGGTACCCATAGGCTGCTTTCCAAGGACGTGAAGCCAAAGCGCCTTGGACTCTTGGTCATCGACGAAGAGCAACGCTTTGGCGTATCGCACAAAGAGTCCCTGAAGGAACTCCGCGCCGGCGCCCACGCCCTGACGCTGACGGCGACGCCGATCCCGCGCACGCTCCATATGTCGATGGTCGGCCTCCGCGACATTTCGATCATCGCGACGCCGCCCCAGGACCGTCTGGCCGTAAAGACTTACATCTCCCGCTTTGACGAAACGCTGATAAAGGACGCCATCGAACAAGAAATACGGCGCGGAGGCCAAGTCTTCTTTGTCCACAACCGGGTCGAGGACATCGAGGAGATGCGCCTTTACCTGAAGTCGCTCGTCCCCCACTTGGACATCCGGGTCGGCCACGGCCAGATGCGCGAACACCAGCTCGAGCGGGTCATCGTCGACTTCCTCGAGCAGAAGTTCCCGATCTTGCTTTGCACCACGATCATCGAATCCGGCGTCGACATGCCGAACGTCAACACGTTGATCGTGAACAAGGCCGACCGCTTCGGCTTGGCGCAGCTTTATCAGCTGCGTGGTCGCGTCGGCCGTTCGAACCTGCAAGCCTACGCCTACTTCCTGACTCCTCCCGAAGAACGCTTGAGCGACGAAGGCAAAAAGCGCCTCGACGTCCTGGCGGCGCACCAAGAGCTCGGCGCCGGCTTTCAGATCGCCAGTCACGACTTGGAACTCCGCGGCGCCGGCAACTTGCTCGGCGGCGAACAATCCGGCCACGCCGCGGAAGTCGGCCTGGAGCTTTACACCGAGATGCTAGAGGCGGCGATCCACGAGCTCAGAGGCGAGCCGGTGAAAGAGCGCATCGACACGGAGATAAAAATCCCTGTCTCCGCGCTAATTCCCGCCGAGTTCGTGCCGGTCGAAACCCAGCGCCTGCACCTCTACAAGAGCCTCTTCGCCGCCGATTCTGGCGAGGACCTGGCCGTGCTCAGGCAAGACGTCGCTGACCGCTACGGTCCCTTGCCGGCCGAGTTCGCTCGCCTCTTCAAAGTTGCCCGCTTAAAGCAGTTGCTCAGACGCCTCGGCGCGCTGCGGCTCACCGCGGGTCGGGGCGTTTTCGAAATCCGCTTCGCGCCGCTCGGCGAGACCCAGATCGATCACTTGCTGAAGGCGGCCGCTCATCGTCCGGAAAGCTACAAACTCGCGCCCGACGCCAAGCTTCTGCTCTTCCTTGACTACCCCGCTTCGCCGTCGGCCGCGCAACAGGACGAAATGCTACAGGCTCTGATTGGGCTGGTCGACCCTCTGGCCGCGGCCACGGAACCGAGCTAAAATAGGCTGAGCCCCCGCGCAATCGAGGAATTTTTGCCTAAGTATCTATATATACTGGTATCGATGCTGCTGTTCCTCGGCGGCGCCTACATTTTCAAAGTCAAAAACACTGGGATGCCATCGGTCGACCGCGTCAATAACGAAGCCCGTGCCCCGGGGTTCCAGCCGTCGTCCGTTATCGTCGAAGTTGGCAAGGAGAAGGTCACGCAGGAAGACATCGACTGGGAGTACGAGCTTTTGACCGATGGCGTCGGTGATCAGGAAAGCCTCACCCCGATTCCCGACCTCGGCAACCGGTATGGCGAAGAGTTGCAGTCGCTGCGCAAGGCTCTCGTCGCCAACGTCATCGAGAGGAAGCTCCTCTTCTCGTACATCCAGCAAGACCGCGATTTTGGTTTCGACGACCCGCGGCGCTATATGAACTGCCTTTCCGAATGGCAAGAGGGCGTCAAAGGCCAAACCAAGGCCGTCCAAGTCAAGGGAGGCAAGGACCGCCTGAAGGCCCGTCTCTGCGAGCGGAGCCTCCTCGACCAGTACATGAAAGAGCGGCTCTTTTCGCAGATCCAAGTCGGCAATCAAGAACTGCTCGAGTATTACAAAAACCACGTGGCCGAGTACAAGCTTCCCGAGCGAGTCGAGGTCCGCAACGTCCTCTTGGCGGAAGAAGCCGATGCCAAAAGGGTCCGCGCGCAAATCAACCAAAAGAACTTCGCCGACATGGCGAAGAGTCAGTCCATCGCGCCTGAGGCCGAGCACGGAGGCAAGCTCGGCCCTTTCGCCAAAGGGGCGATGCCGGCCGTGTTCGAGGTCGCCTTCCACATGAAGAAGGGCGAGATCAGCGACGTCCTGAAGTCGAACTATGGCTACCAAATCATCATGATGCTTGAAAAATACCCGAAGACGGACCTGAGCTTCGACGAAGCCAAGCCGCGCATCGTGCAGACGTTGAAGCGCAAGCACGAGGAAGAGGAATACAAGCGCTGGGTGGACAAAGCCCTGGCCGCCATTAACGTCACGACGCCCAAACAGGTCTGGTAGCCAAGCCCGAGGCCTTCCTTGACGCCGCCTCGGCGCCGGCACTATCTTGAAGGCGACGACCCCTTCGCTGCGGATGGCCCTCGATGAGATTCTTGCTGCTCGTGCTCTTGCTACCTCTTGCCTCGGCGCAGTCCGCCGTAGCGGCCGACGGCGAAGTTCTCGTGGACCGCATGGTCGCCGTTGTCGACGGCCACCCCATTCTCTACAGCAACGTCATGGACAAGGTCGACAAAGGCCCCCTGGTCGTCGTCTCCGAATACCCGGCGGAAGAAACCGCCCAGCCCTATGAACGCGCCCTTCAGGATTCGATCAATTTCGAACTCGTCATGGCCAAGGCGAAAGACCTCGAAATCGACGTGCGCGACGACGAAGTCGAAGCCGAGATCAAGAGCTTCTTGGAGAGCCGCGGTCTGACGCGCGACGGTCTGCTCGAGCACTTGACCCAACAAAAAATGAACTACGAGGACTACAAGTCCGACTTCCGTAATCAAATGATACTCCGGCGTTTCCAGGGCCGGGTCATCACTCCTCTCGTCAAGCTGACCGACAAGGACGTCGAGACCTATTACTTGAAGAAATCCGGCGCAACCTCCGACTTGGTCGAGCTCGTGCTCCGCCAAATCCTGGTCAGCGTAACTGCGACAGCCGCGCCGGAGGTCATCGAAGCGAAGCGCAAGCTCGCCAAGGAAGTGCATCAGAAGCTCGCCGACGGCATGGGTTTCCCTGAAGCCGTGAAGATTTATTCCGATGAGGAAAAGGCGAGAGAAAACGGCGGCCTCATGGGCGCCGTCAAGGTCAAGGACCTGGCCCCGCAGATTCGGAACGAGGTCGAGGCGCTCGACGTCGGCCAATTCACCGCGCCCGTGCGCACCTCCCTCGGCTTCCACATCTTCTTCTTGGAGGAGAAGAAATTCTCCGGCAGCCGGGAATTCTTGACTCAAAAGAAGCAGCTCGAATTCGAGTTGCGCAACTTGGAGTTGGCGAACCAAACGCGCCGCTGGCTGACCGAGCAACGGCAAAAGTCCAAAGTCGAGATGGTGCCAGAGTAGCGGCCGGCGCTCGGCAGAATCAGCGTTTTTGCGACTGCGCGTCGAGGTAGTAGTCGGTCAAGGCTTGCATCGTCACGGGAAAGAATACGCCCCCGACTCGCACGTCGGCGTCGACTTCGCGGCCGGCTTTCAACGCGTCTTCTGCCCGGTCAGCGACCGCCGGGAAGTTCAGCAACGCGCCGCGACGGACGGTCTGGGCTTCCTTGTCGTTCAAGATGCCGGCGTTTATCCGAATCGCGAGCAGGTGTTCGAAGTCGGTGGGTTCGTCGAGCAGATGCGCCGCGAAGAGTTCGCGGTCGTTGCCGAAGACGAAGTAGCGCAGGGTCGGCTTTTGCGCGGTCTTGCCGTCGAACTTTTTCCCCATTACGACGCGTTTGACCTTGATCGTCAGGTCCGAGAGAAACGACTGACCGCCATGTTCAAAGTGTCCGCGGAAGGCGTTGGCCTTGAAAGTCCGGCGCGCGGGCGAGCCCTCGGGCTGAAAGAGCTCCGACGGCAAAATCGGCTCGGGGACGATCGTATAAAGCTTCTCGCCAGTGATTTTTCGGTCCTGAACGTAAGTCGCCAACGGGTCTTTGCCGGTTTTCAACAACTCGACTTCGAGGAGGATCTGATAATCGTGCGGTTGGCCTTCGGTCGGAATCTGCGCCAAGTAGACTGGACCATCGCCGAGCAACAGCATGCCGTGAACCGCGGCTTGTTCAGGCGCCTTCGTCGGCTTCGGAACGACCTTCGTCGCCGCGTGGGGGCCGCCCGTTTGGCAGCTGAGTGCGACCAAGACGCCGGTGAGCGTCGCGAACGAGAGGGCTTTTTTAACTAATTTCATGAGGGTCCTTTGCCGGTTCTTTTCTAGTCGGCAGAATCTCTCGATCTTATGAAAACCGGGCCATTTCGCTGCCTTGTCTCGTCTGGCGAGGGGGTAAAAAAACGTTGATATCATTACCAAAAAGTCATAAATGGGGTTGCCCGCTTAGACCTATTTCACAAAGCTCCTGCTTAAGCGTTGACACCTTTCCCCCATTGATTTAAACCCTTCTCCCTCAGGTAAGCCTGCTCCGCGCAAGCCTATGCCGAATCAGCGATCCCTCCCATAGATCGCTAATCCGCGTATATCCTTGCCGCCGCAAATGCCCCCCTGACCTATCGTCAAAGCAAATCACTGGGACGAACAGAATTATGGAAAGTCAGAAGATTCGCATTCGCCTACGCGGTTACGATTACCGTCTGCTGGATCAGTCGGCCGCCGACATCGTCGAGCGCGCCAAGCGCACCGGCGCTCGGGTTGCCGGACCGATTCCGTTGCCGACGGGCATCAACAAGTACACCGTCCTGCGTAGCCCGCACGTCGACAAGAAGTCGCGCGAGCAGTTCGAAGTTCGGACGCACAAACGTGTGATCGATATTCTCGAGCCCAAGCAGCAAACCATCGACGCCCTCATGAAGCTCGACCTCGCCTCCGGCGTGGACGTGGAAATCAAGCTTTACTAAGGCAAGAGGCGAGTGCCGCCCGACCAGGCGGTGCGCTGAGCCAGATACTAACCCCGGGCGCGGCCCAAAAAGGTCCCGCTCCCGATAGCCAGAAGTGACAGGTTGCAGGAAATGACGACAACCGGACTCATCGCTAAGAAAATCGGAATGACCAGAATGGTCGACGCCGAGGGACGACTTACTGCGGTAACCTTGCTCCAAGTCGAGCAACAGCGCGTTACCAAGATTCTCACCCCTGAGCGCGACGGCTACCAAGGCTTCCAAATCGGTTACTACGCCAAGACCGAGAAGAAGTTGGCCAAGCCCGACATCCATCGCTTGCGCAAAGCCAACATCCAAGAGAACTACTGCCGCTTCAAAGAATTCCGCCCTGACGCGCCGGTCGCCGACCTGCAAGTTGGTACGGAATTCACCGTTTCGGCGCTCGAGGGCATCACCTCGGTCGACGTCACCGGCATCACCAAGGGCAGCGGCTTCTCCGGCGCTCACCGTCGTTGGAACGCCGTCGTCGGTCGAATGTCGCACGGTTCGCGCTTCCACCGCTCGCCGGGCTCGCTCGGTATGCGCTCAACCCCAGGCCGGGTCATGAAGAACCGCCACCAACCGGGTCAAGAGGGCAACACCCAACGTACGATTCAGAACCTCGACGTTCTGGACATCGACACGACCAACAACGTCGTCGCGGTTCGGGGCTCTGTCCCTGGCGCTGCCGACGGCTTTCTGATCATTCGTCCGTCAGTGAAAATGAAGGCCCCGAAAGCGGTCAAGAAGTAAGACGCAACGAAACGCGGCGCACGAGAGGGTTTAAGGGATATGGAACTCCAGGTTTACAACATCGAAGGCAAGGCGCTGAAGAAAATCACCGTGCCTGATGCTATTTACGACGTCGAAATGAACTCCGCGATCTTGCACTCGGTCGTCAAGGCTTACCAAGCCAACCGCCGCCAAGGTACGCACGCGACGAAGACCAAAGCCATGGTCTCCGGCGGCGGCAAGAAGCCTTTCAAACAAAAAGGCACTGGCGGCGCTCGCCAAGGCTCGATGCGGAACCCGCACATGCCCGGTGGCGGTGAGGCCCATGGTCCTCAACCCCGCAAGTACCGCCAGTTCGTGACCAAGAAGGCCCGTCAGTTGGCGCTGAAAGTCGCGCTCTCCGACCGCGCCCGCCACGGCAAGATCTTCGTCGTCGACGACTTCGCGATCGGCAAGTACAGCACCAAACACGTCGAGAAGATCCTAGCCGGCTTCAAAGCCGAGAAGGCCCTCCTCGCCGACGAGCGCAAGGACGACGTGCTTTACAAGAGCACGCGCAACATCCACGGCGCCAGCGCCAAGCTGCCGACCGAACTCAACGCCGAGAACGTGTTGCGTTACGAGAACCTGATCATCAGCGTCAACGCACTGACGTCGCTGGCCCAGCGGTTCGAGGAGAAGACCCGTGAATCCGTATAACGTATTGGTTAAGCCTCTTCTTTCCGAGAAGAGCAACAAGCTCCGCGAATCCGCCAACAAGTACGTCTTCGAAGTGGCCCTCAAAGCCAACAAGACCGACGTGAAGAAGGCAGTCGAGAAGATGTTCAACGTGAAAGTCACCAGCGTCACGACGCTCGTCCTTCGCGGCAAAGTGAAGCGTCGCGGCAACAACATCGCCAAGCTTTCTAATACCAAGAAAGCCGTAGTGACCTTGCCCGAAGGCGTGCAGATCCCTCTCTTTAAAGACCTTTAAGACGGCCCGTTAAGGACCTGAAGACCGAATAAGGACTGAGTCGACATGGCAATCAAGCAGTACAAACCAACTTCTTCCGCGCGCCGCGCGATGTCGGTCGTAGACTACAGCGAGCTCGACAAAGACACACCCCCCCGCGCACTGACCGTCAGCAAGAAGAAGCACTCGGGTCG
>JAYWBY010000536.1:0-25294 GCA_043781115.1 Pseudomonadota bacterium | reverse complement strand
TCCCGTGGCGACGTCGATCAGGCGAATGTAGGTGTCGCTTGAGCCTATCGCGATCTGAGCTTGGTCGTCCGAGATCGCAACGGCGTTGTGGGCGACCGCCCCAGTCAACGGAAAGCGGTTGATCCAAGCGCCGTCCGTCATGTTGAGGAGGCCGACGAAGGATGGTCCGACCGCCACGGCAAATGTCCCGTCCTTGGCGATGGCAACGCGGCTGAAAGTCACACCCGCTTGGCTCTGCCGCCAACGCTCGCCTCCGTGCTCGGCGTCCCAAAGAATCAGGCGGCCGCCCACGTCCGAAGTCAGCACCGTCTTGCCATCGGGAGAATAAGCGGAGTCGCTCACGAGCGCTTCGTGACCATGCAACTCGAAGAGTTCTCCAAGCGAGAAGAGTCCCGAAGTGTGACTCGCAGATTCACCCGACGGCGCGCAAGCGCCCAGAGCCAAGGACGCCAGCAAGAAAGCGAGGAGCGCGGGAGTCTTCAAATGCATGAATGCCATGAGAAAAAGGTGGTGCCGGTGAATCATAGTGGAAATGATCGCGGAGTCGAGCGGAATTACGACTAGAATTAGTTGGTTATATTAAGGAGTTAGACACGTGGCAGAGAGGGCGGGAAAACGGCCGCCCCGGGCGGGGCGGCGTTTTGGCGGCGTGAGGTCTCAAAGCTCTTCTTGGATCTTGGTCTTGTACCATTTGGCGGAAGTGTCGATGGCGGAGGCCATCTGCTTTTTGGCTTTGTCGTTGAACAGAATGTTGTTGTTCACCATCGCCACGGTGTCCTCGCCGGAACCTTGGTAGCTGCCGTGGATGGCGCGCTTGCCGTTTTTGTTGAAGACCTGGAGGGTGTTCATCACTTTCAAGCGCGCCGTCCCCGTGCCGCCGATGGCGGTGCTAGCCGCGTAGCTGAAATCGAGCGACAGAACGCCCAGCGCCTCGACGTCGAGTTCCTTGGCGAGTTTCGCGAGGTTTTGCTGGAGTTCGTCCTTGTGCTTGTTGTCGTAGTCGAGACCCCAGCTGAGGCCTGGGTAACGGCGCGACGGTTCTGGCATGATCGCCGCAAGGCTGCCGAAGAAGGACTTCCAGCGCTTCTCCTCGCCGGCGACAAAGGCCTTGAAGAACGGCTTCGAAGTGTACTGGCTCGGTTCGACCACCGACCAATCGCGGATGCCGCCCAGTGCCGTTTTGTAGTCGGTGAAGGCGGCTTGCAGCATGTTGTCGACGCCGAAATCGAGCGGCGACTCCTTGACGATGGCCTTGGCTTTGTCTCCGCCGATGCCGAGGGTGTTGGCCCACGACGAGGCCTTTTCGGTGTCGCTCGGCCCGCTGTCGCTATGCATCACGGGATTGGCGTAGATGCTGATGAACGCAATGCGTTTGACCGGTTTGATCTCGTCCTTGTCCACGATCGAGACGGTGCAGCCGCCGAGCGCCAGGGCCAAACAGGCCGATAATCCCCAAAAAGTCCGCATGACGTAGCCTCCGAGATTGAGTTGTATTAGAGGTATCACGGGGCCCGGAAGAATCGCCACGTGCCTAAGCCCTAGGGCATTCGATACTGTTCGACCATGTTCGTTCTCGTCTGCGATCTTGGCGCTAGGTTTAACCTGGCCATCCTGTATAGTCGAAAACAAGTTACGCAACCCACAGGCAAGGAGCTCTTCATGGGCGACAAAAATCCGAAGTCGAAGGCGAAAGACGAAAAACGCAAGCAGGACAACAAAGCCAGCGACGCCAAGAAAGCACAAGCTTCCCGCGACGCCAAATCCGCCGCGGCCCCCAAGCCGAAGAAATGAGCTAGGGCGCCGCTTTAGGCGCTCCGGTCGGGTTTCAAGAGCGGCACGTCCGAGCGGTCTTCCGCCAGCGTGCCGCATACAAAAAAGTTTAATCATTATCGTGCTATATCGAGCGGGATCGCCAGGTCCTTTGCTTATCCGTTGGTCTCCTCTAAGCTATAGCAATACATCCGTTTTTTACTTGAATTGGCGCGAAATCATACGAGGGTGCTGCATGCGTTCCCCGCTTTTGCTCGCCATCGCCGCGACCGCGAGTTTGACCTCGTTGGCGCCGGCGGCGTTCGCCGACTACCCGAACTGCTTCACCGACCCGCCGGCAACGCCCGAGACGTTGACGGCATGGCGCGACGCGGCGCTGGCGACGATGCCGGCTGCCAATGCCGACGTGGTGAAAAACATCAACACGTGCTTTCCGACGGACGTCCCGGCATGTCTGAAACGTCCGCTCGGTTATTTGACGCGCAACGACATCGCCAGCGCCAGCCTCGACCCAGCTATAGGTGACGTGCCGGCGCGCTTGCCGCCACCCGAGTTGCTGAGTCCAGGGGCGGAGGGCTTGAAATATTTCGTGCCGCCGGACATCGAAGCCGTCGCCAAGGCCAAAGGTTGGCCGTCGGTTCGGTACAAAAGCCGGCACTCGGGTGGTTTCGACAGTCAAACGTCGTCGCTGCTGATGGTTTATGTCCCGGGCGACACCCTTAATCCCCCTGTCAATTTCGATCGCTGGCTGAATTTTGCCTTGCCGGCGGACACCGGCGCTGATGCGTTGACGCCGTTGCCGCAAGCTCAGCTGCCGACCGTCGAAAATTTCGCCAACGAGCAGACCTCGGGCGCGGACTATCCCCGGACCTTCACGATGATCTCTCTCGACAAGGCGACTGACGACCAACCGGCGGAGATCTATTTCCAAATGTTCAGCCGCAACGGCACGAACACCGGTGTGTATATCCCCCAGAGCAACTCGGGCGTCTCGGGCTGCGTCAACTGCCACCCGAACGGCATGCGCTCGATCAGCCCGCTCGGCCTGCACGTGCGTGCCGGCGAAGCGCAACTGCCCGAGGACGCCTGGAACGCGGCGCAGCTAATCAACGAAGCGATGGACGACGACGTCAACGGCCGGTTAGTCAGCTGGCGCGGCGCGCAAGTCGACGGCAAGTTCAAGTCGTTCATGAAGCCCGAGGCTTTCTGGCCGATCATGGGCGCGACCAAGCCGATCAACAAGGTCAGCCGCAGCCAAGCCTTCATCATGGGCGGGACGCTCCCTGACGGCACGACGACGCCAGGCTGCTACAAGCGTCGGGCGACGGTCCGCGTCACCGACATCTTCGGCAGGCCTCCGGGTCAAAAGAACATCTACACCCTTTCGCCCACGCCTCAGATCAACTGGCAAAACGTCCGCAACGGCATGCTGTGCGAGACCTGTCACAACAACCGCAACCGCTACGCCATCAACGAGCGCACCGACTCGTCGACGATCGACTACAAGATCTTGGTCGACCAGTCGATGCCGCTCGGCGCGCACCAAGATCCGCTGGAGCAAGGGTCGGCTACCGAGCCACCGGTCGACACGTTGACCCCGGACGAACGCATCGCGCTGGCCAATTGTCTGCAAGCGGAAATGGCCGAAGAAGCGAAGCTCCTGAACAAATGGCTCGGGCAGGTTGCCTGTCACTGACCCGTCAATGAGAGGTAAGCAGTGAAAATTCTCCTTTTGATCATATTGACGTCGAGCCTTGCCGGCTGTCGGACCGTCTCGGAAAGTTCGCTGAACGACTCCGAGTTGAACGACAACAAGGTGGTTTGCGCCTTCGAGTCGGCCCTGGGCGGCGGCGAGAAATTCCAGGTCTCGGCGACGCCGGCCGGCCGAACGCTCAACAACTTGAAAGAGCTGCACTCCTCTCCCCGCAAGGTGACGGGCAAAGTTCAGAACCTCGGGAGCGCCCCGCAAGTGGCCTTGAGCGCCTTGACCGCCAACGGAGCTAGGAATCTCCGCACGGTCTACAAAGACTTGGTCGACGTCGATCCGAAGTTCTTCGATTGCTTTGGCCTGGAAAACGCCCGCGAGGCTCGGTTTCTCTGCCTCGCCAAGACCGAAGAGGGCGGTGGCCTGGCCGCCGTCTTCGCGACCAACACCGCCAATCAGCACTTCGCCGTCGACCTGACGGCGTTTCAATCGACCTGCACCGTCAAGTAACAGCGGAGAGCGCCGTGGCCAAAATTACTGTCAACAAAGTCGTCCACGACCTCGCGGGCGTCGACATGAAGATGCCGCTCCTCTGGTATCTCCGCGAGCAGCTTGGCTTCACCGGCACCAAGTTCGGCTGCGGCGTCTCGATGTGCGGCGCCTGCACTGTGTTGATCGACCAGGATCCGACGCGGAGCTGCGTCACTAAGCTCGAAGACGTCGGCGGGGCGGTAACGACCATCGAGGGGTTGGGCGCCGAGACCCTCCACCCGGTACAGCAAGCTTGGATCGAAAAGCAGGTGCCGCAATGCGGCTACTGCCAAGCCGGCCAGATGCTGCTTGCCTGCGGACTTTTGACCGAAAATCCCGCGCCGAGCGCCGACGAAGTCGACACCTATATGAGTGAAAACCTTTGCCGTTGCGGCACCTACAACGAAATTCGGGCGGCAGTTCTGCGCGCTGCCGAGATCGCTTCGGGCGGTACTTAACCTCATTTTGCCGGGGGCGTTTGACCCATGACGGAATTCCTTCGCGGACCATTGACCCGCCGCGCCGTCGTCAAGACCGGCGCTTTGGTCGCCGGCAGTTTGATCGTCGCCTGCCGCCATTTGACGACGCGGCTGTCAGACGTCAAGGACGACAGCTCGGAGCGCATGCCTTCGCCATTCGCTGGGTATTTGGAAATTACTCCCGACGACAAGATCCGCTTCGTCACCACGCGCGCCGAGTCCGGCCAAGGGATCGTGGCCGGCTTCGCTGTCTTGCTCGCGGAAGAGCTCGACGTCGATCCGTCGTCCATCGAAGTGACGTTCGCCGGCGTCAACAACCGTCTGCCCACGCTCAGCGACGCCGAGGGTAGCGCCACCGGCGGCAGCTCCAGCACTCGTCGCTTCTACCAACCGGTCCGGCGCACAGCCGCCGCCGCAAAGGAGATGTTGGTCTCCGCGGCGGCCGCTCTCTGGTCGGTCGACGTTGCCGAGTGCAAGGTGGAGAACGGCAAGGTCGTCCACGCCTCGAGCCAACGCAATGCCTCGTACGGGAGCTTGGCCACGGCTGCCGCGCTCCTCCCGACACCGCAGAACCCGACGTTGAAGGATGCGGCGAATTACAAATACATCGGCAAGGCCAACCGTCGCACCGACATTCCGGCCAAGGTCACGGGCACGGCGATCTTCGGCATCGACGTCAAAGTGGAGGGCATGCTCAGCGCCACGATCGTTCACTGCCCCTTCGTCGGCGGCGACTTGCAGTCGATGAACGACGCCGCTGCCCGCGCGCACCCGGGCGTCAAAGACGTCGTCAAAACGCCCTACGGCGTCATCGTCATCGCCGATACCTTCTGGCACGCCTCTTCCGCCGCGAAAAAGCTGCAGCTTCAGTGGCTGGCTACGAGCAGTGCGTCCAGTGCGGCGATCCTCGCGGCGCACAAGCAGCTCGTCGAGACGCGGGGCACCGTCGCCAGCTCGACGGGGGACTTCGAAGCGACGATGGGCACCGCAACCACCAAAGTCGACGCCGCCTACCAAGCCCAATATCTCCCTCACACCACGCTCGAACCACAAAATTGCACCGCCTGGTTGAAGAGCGACGGTACCTGCGAAATCTGGGCTCCGACGCAAGATCCCGCGAGTGCCGCCGGCATCGCCGCGGACGTGCTCGGCATCAACGTTTCGCAGGTGAAAGTGAACGTCACTTTGCTTGGCGGCGGTTTTGGCCGACGCCTTCGCCAAGACTATGTCGCGGAAGCCGTTTATGCCGCGAAAGCCGTGCCGAACCAGCCGGTGAAGCTCCTCTGGCAACGGACGGAAGAGTTCACGCACGACCTCTACCGTCCGGCGTCCTACGCCAAGATGTCGGCGGGCCTCGATGCCGAAGGCAAGCCCGTCGCTTGGCTCTGCCACATCGCCAGCTCCTCGATTTATTCCTGGCTAGAAGAAAAGCCCAGCAACCTGATTCAGCCCGAGACCCAGACCCAGGTCGACTCGAGCTCGGTCGAAGGCTGCGAAAAGAGCGACTACGGCATCGCCAACTTCCGTTGTGAGTGGTCGCAGCACGAGCCCGGCGTGCCGGTCTTCTGGTGGCGCTCGGTCGGCCATTCGCAGAACGCCTTCTTCTCGGAAAGCTTCATCGACGAGTGCGCCAAGGCCGCCAACGCCGATCCGCTCGAGTACCGGCTGAAATACCTTACCAGCGCCCGGCAACGCGCCGTTCTCGAGTTGGCGCGCGACAAGTCCGGCTGGGCGACGCCGCCGCCCGCCGGCACGGGGCGGGGCGTGGCAATTCACTCCTGCTTCGGTTCCATCGTCGCCCAGGTCGTCGAAGTGTCGGTCCAGACCGGCACGATCTACGTCGACAAAGTCACCGTCGTCGTCGACTGCGGCACTGCCGTCGACTCGTTCCTGGTGCACACCCAGATGGAGAGCGCCATTGCCCAAGCCTTGGGCGCGACGCTGAAACAAGAGATCACGGTGAACAACGGCAAGGTATCGCAGTTGTCCCTGAACTCCTGTCAGCCGATAACGCTCAGCGAGATGCCGGAGGTCGTGACCTTCATCGTGCCGAGCACCGCTAACCCCGGCGGGATCGGCGAACCCGGCGTGCCGCCCTTGGCGCCAGCCGTGGCGAACGCCGTCTTTGCTTTGACGGGGCAGCGGCTTAGGTCGTTGCCGCTGCGGCTGGCGCCGACGGCTTAACCTAGGCCACTTCCGCCAACTTGTGCACGAACGTCACGCGCCGGCGGCGCGCCAAGACGTCGTCGAGCTCTTTGGCGGATTTGCCGGCAAGGTCGAGCCACTCGTGTACGGCATCGGGCTGGAGCAGCACGGGGCAACGGTCGTGACCGGCGCGTTGGATTTCTAGCGGCGGTTCGTCGGTGACGATGGCGAACCCGGCGCCTATGCGCCCGTCCGGAAGTTTTTGATAGGAAAAGATCACTGGCGCCACCAGATCCTGGCCGTCCTCCGGTTTGAACTCGATGATGATTTGGCGGCTCACCGGGTCCTTTAGCTCCGTTGGAGTGGGCTTGTACTTCTTGTCTGCCGCGACGATCTTGGCGCGGCGTTCCTCGGTCTGGCGTTCGAATTCGGCGCGAACCTCCGCCAGGCTCACTGAACCGGCCTTGAGCAAGTCGCTGACGGCGACCCACTCGTAAAACCCCTCGAGGACGACGAAGCCGTGGTGTCGCATGAACGCGTCGGCCCAAAAGGGGCTCGTCAAGTTGTCTTGCCGCGCGTTGAAAGCTACGTATTTTTTCGCCTTGGTCATCATCGGTGGCGGATAGGCTCCGTAGCGCATCAGCTCCGAGACGCGTTGGCCGCCCTTCTCGAAGATCACCGGAGCGTAGTGACCTGGGTAGATGCGGTCTTCCAGAGGCGGAAATTTCTTTGGGTCGAGGGCAGAGGCGCGGTGATAGTCCTCGACCTGGTCGCGGATGACGATCGCCCCATACTTGCGGCCGAGGTATTCGATGTTGCGTTTTACGAGCGCGCTATAGCACAAGGCCTAAGACCTCGGTTCGTTCAAGACAAGCGAGACAAGCGAGACAAGCGAGCCAAATGCGTGCGGAGGTTCTTCACCGCGATGGCGCGGGGTTTGCCCTCTGCGAGGAGTTTCTTTGCTTGGCGAACGGCTTGGCGCAGGACTTGAAGTTCAGTCGGATCCGAGCGGTTCGCCAGCTCGAAGATGGCGGCGTCGCCGCCTTCCAGCAAGGCGTCGATCTGCAGATCGGCGGCGCTCGGCGGCGGCGACTCGGCCGCGACCGGGGCGGCGGGCGCATGATCGATCATTTTCAACGCGGCCTGGATTTCGACAGAGTCATGCGCTTCTAGGACGGATTGGATGTATTGCAGCTGCCTGCGAATGCCATTGTGTTCCGTCAACCGGCGACAGAGCGTCACGGCGTCGCGGACCTGCTCGGGCAAGACCAGCTTGGCGTACTTGCCGGGCGACAGGTTCACGAGCTGTTCGCCTAGCTCGCGGATCTTCGCCAGATCGCGCTTTTTCTGGGCGCGCGATGGCCGCTCGTCTAGAAGGTCGCGGTTTCCGAGATTTTGTGGTGAGATCGAGATAAAGGCTCCGTTGCGCACGATTCGGGCTCTCTTTACCCGATTGTTCACCACCTGGGAACGACAACTAACGGTACGCCAATTTAGTTAATAAAATCATGAGTTAAAGACATGAATTTCGGCGAAATTTGGCATCATCCTTGGACCCAGTCGCTGGCGGGTGGCGCCTTGATCGGCGCGGCCGCGAGCCTCCTTTTCCTCTGGAACGGTCGCCTTTTCGGCGTCAGCGGCATCGTCGGCGGGGCGTTGTCGCCGAAGCGCGGGGACACGGCTTGGCGCTATGCCCTGCTGGTTGGCATGGTTACCGGGGGTGCAGTGCTCTTCTCCTTCGCGCCCGAGACCTTCGATCCCACTCCGGTTAGACCTCTCTGGGCGATCGCCGCCGCCGGTTTGTTGGTGGGCTTTGGCACCAGGCTCGGCGGCGGCTGCACGAGTGGCCATGGGATTTGCGGCATCAGTCGCTTGTCGAAACGCTCATTCGTTGCGACTCTGACGTTCATGGCCGCGGGCATCGCGACGGCCGTCCTGTTCCGGCGCCTCGGAGGCGGAGCATGAAGAGCGTCGCGGCCTTTATTTCGGGACTGATCTTCGCTTTGGGGCTCGGCCTTTCGGGCATGACGCGGCCTTCGAAGGTGCTGGCATTCCTCGACGTCAGCGGTGCGTGGGATCCTTCGCTTTGCTTCGTGATGGTCGGCGCGATCGCCGTTTTCGGGATTTGTCACGTATTCATCCGTCGTCGTTCATCGCCTGTACTCGATCAAAAGTTTTTTGTTCCGGAAATTAAACCCATAGACCGCAAGCTCTTGGTAGGGTCGCTAATTTTTGGGATCGGCTGGGGCCTCGCTGGCTATTGTCCCGGACCGGCACTCGTCGGGATCGCCACCGGCGCCTGGAGCGTTCTGGCGTTCGTCGCCACTCTAATCGTGGGAATGATCGCCCACACCCTTGCTGCGCCGCGACTGCGTAAATTATAATGAACGTCTACCTCCACTCACGGAAGAGGCGGCGATGAGTCAGCAAACGGTACTCGTGACGGGCGGCTGCGGTTACATCGGCAGCCATGTTCTGCGCAATTTGGCGGAAGCCAAAATCAAGGCCGTCGTGCTCGACGACCTTTCAAGCGGGACGCGTGAGGCGCTGCTGAATGGCGAGCAACTCTACGTTGGCAGCGTCGGCGACGAGGCGTTGGTGAAGCGGATTTTGACGATCCACAAGATCGACGCCGTGCTGCATTTCGCCGCGTCGATCCGGGTCGACGAGTCCGTGCGCGAGCCGGCGATTTACTACAACAACAACACCGTCAATACTCTACGTTTCATCAGCTCCATCGTCGCCGGTGGCGTGCGCCGCATGGTCTTTTCCTCGACCGCGGCCGTTTATGGCCAATTCGCCAAGATGCCGTTGAAAGAAGACACGCACGCCCAGCCGGAAAGCCCCTACGGCGCTTCGAAGCTAATGAGCGAGCGCATGTTGATCGACATCGCCGCGGCGAAGGGCTTGAACTTCGTCATCCTTCGTTATTTCAACGTCGCCGGCGCAGACCCCGAGGCGCGCATTGGCCAGCGGAGTAAGGACGCGACGCATTTGATCAAGGTCGCCTGCGAAGTCGCGACCGGCAAACGCTCGCAAATCACCGTCTTCGGCTCAGACTACCCGACGCCCGACGGCACCTGCATCCGCGACTACATCCACATCGAAGACCTGGCGATGGCCCACCTCAAGGCTTTGACGCATCTAACCACGGCCGCCAAATCCGATTTGATCTTGAATTGCGGCTACGGCCACGGCAGCAGCGTCCGCGAAGTGCTGAAGGCAGTAAAAAAAGCCAGCAGCGTCGACATCAAGATCGTCGACGGCCCGCGCCGCGCCGGCGACGTCCCCGAAGTAGTCGCCGACGCCCAAAAGCTCCGCAAACTCCTCGGCTGGGAGCCTCGCTACGACAACCTCGACACCATCGTCGGCCACGCTTACGCGTGGGAACGGCGCATGCGGGAAAAAGAAGCGAAGGGTTGAAGGGCTGAAAGTCGGCCGAGAGCCAGGGCGGCTCCACACGACGATCTTCGGGACGAAAAACTGGGGTGGCGTTGTGGACGCAGTCCGGGCTCAGTGATTGCAAGCGACACTTAGACAGGCCAGCAAGACGGCTACCAACGATGCGTTGTCATCCGTCTTGCCGAGTGGCCTGGTGTGGCACCTTCTGCCGAGGTCCAAACACGAGGCGGCCGAGGTAGCCGTTGTGGGAATTGCACATACTCCGCAAGTTACTTTGATCGGTCGAAGTGCCGCCGAGCGCGTAGGGCTGGATGTGATCGATCGTCAAAAAGCGCGTCTCATTGCAGCGCACACCCTCGGGGGAAATGTGGGTCAGACGGCCGTCACCTAGCAGCGCGAGCAGATCCGGATAGAGTCGCGCAGCACGGGCGACAACGATCCGCTGCTGACTGATGCTCTCGGAAAAGTGCAACGCCCGACGGCAGTAGTCCCACAGCGAGCTATAACCTTGACCGAGGTAGAGCTGGTAGCCGTCTTGCTGGCCTGTCTCAGTGTCTCGAGCCACCACCGAGCCCGGACCGCGTCCACGACCCACCCCAGTTTTTCGTCCCGAAGATCGTCGTATGGAGCCGCCCTAAAGGGCAACTAAGCTGCCTTTCGCTAACCGTCGGATTTTTTGACAGCATCCACCAGGCTTTGTGCCCAAAAAACCTAGTAATTATCGTCTAGAATCCTCAGGCTCAGAACTTGCTATTGCCGTTCCGCGGCGCCCCGCCTGCCTTACGGGCCAGCGTCCGCGTGGCTATTTCTCCGCGTCAATAGTATACGGCTCGCCATGGTTCCTTCCTCGACGAAATTGCGTTGGATCTTGTTGCTGGTGTTCACGGGCGGCCCTTTGGCTTGCGTCTCGGTGTCCCGGCTCTTGTCCACGCCGCCCGTGGCCGACTCCGCTGCGGAGTTCGACGAATCGGTGCGCCGCGTCCCCGGAGAGAGCGCTTTCCAGATGAGTCCTGAGCTCAGCGATTTGTCAGGCGCCGTGAACAACAACCTGTGCTTCCCATCAGCTCTGGGACTCGAGCTTCGCTATCAGCGTCAGAGTCGCGTGCCGCGTTTTCCCGATCTCGCCGCGCCGCTGCCTCGCACGGGCACCGTCGCCGACTGGACTCGCTACCTCGCCACCCGCTGCCAAACGGACCGAGACGGCGGCACGCCGTTGGCGGTCGGCATTCGCTGCATCAACAGCTACTACCGCGAAGCGGGCTACCGCCAAGACGTGGCGGTAATCGGCGAACGGTTGGCCGGGTTCGACGACGTGGCGCCCGCGCAAGTCTTGGACCGAGGCCTCGAAATCCAGGACTTCCGCGCCCAAACCGGTCTCGACCAGGGCTTGATTCTGACGACCGGCTATTATGTTTACGAGCCGGTCTTGAAGCAGTGGCTGCGCCTCTCCGGTCATTCGGTTCTGGTGAAAGGCTACGACTACAACGTCGGCTGGCGTGACGCGAAGATTTTCCTCTCCATCGTCAATCCGGCGGTGAATTACGACTCCTTGCCTGCCGCCGAGCGCTTCGATCGCGTGATCGTCGAGAAATATACGAACCCGTTCCCCGAGGCGCCGCTGCCTCGTAACGTCGGCCTAGCGCTCTACGGACCGACCTTCGACAAGACCGTCGGCGTCCATCTGCTCGAGGACTTAGTCGTCTTCCGGCCGGGCGCGCGCGTCTTGCTCGGCGAACAGAAGAAGACGGCCGCGCCGTCCCTCTAAAAATTGCCAATGGTCGGCTTTGGCTCCTATAATCAGGGGACCATGCAAAGCCGCACCATAGCCCGAATCCTCGCCGCCCTGTCGTGGGGCTTAGTAGCGCTTCCGGAGCCGGCCTGCGCCAACGTCGTCGGCGGCGACCTGCAGAACTTCAATGCCGTCCCAGGCGGCATCGACTACGTTACCGTCCAGTCGTCCGAGACGCTGGAACCCGGTTATTTCAACGTCAGTTTGATGACCAACCATGCGGTCAACATTCTGCCTTACTACGGCGACGATGCCGGCAAGCAGAAGCGCACGAGCTACAACGACTCGCTGACGATGTTTGACTTCGGAGCGGGGGCGGGGTTGACCGACTCCCTCGAAATCGGCTTCGCGGCCCAGGACCTGATTTCGCAGGAAGTTTCGGGCGGGTCGCATGGGCAATTCGGCACCAAGGGGATCATCAATTACCGGCTTTACGGCAAGTGGCAGTTTTTCGGCGATTCCGAGGGCGGCGGCGCCGTCGTGCTCAGCAACGTCTTCAACCGCGTCACCCACAACCCCTATGTCGGCAAGGACGGTTCCGACATTCACATCGTCGAGCTGGCTGGCGACACGACGATCCAAAAGATCGCCGTCGCGGTCAACCTCGGCTACCGCTTCCGGAAAAAGGGCGAGCAACTACCTGACAGCTTGATCCAGCCCGTCGGCAATCAGTACATCGGCTCTATCGGGACCAGCTATCTCTTGCCTTCGATCGACACCAAGCTCGTCCTCGAGGCCTTCGGCTCGAGGCCGGCGGATGAACGGGACCGTGGCGTGACCGCTCGCCAAGCTTCGTCCGCCGAGCTGCTGGCGGGCCTGAAATACGACGTGACGAGCAACGTTTCCGCCCACGTCGGCGGCGGCACGGAGTTGATGCGCGGCGTTTCGACGCCGGATTGGCGAGTCTACGCCGGGGTCAACATCGCGATCGGGCCGGCTTTCGAGCGAGAGAAGGCCGCGGAGCCGCCGGTCTACCACTCGCCGACGAAACCGGCCGAGGAACGCTCGATCCTCCAAAATATCAATTTTGCCACTGGCTCCGACGACATTCCGGCCGAGGCCATCCCCGAGCTCGAAGGTTTGGCCAAGCAAATCCGTTCGTCGGTCTACGAAAAGATCTTCGTCGAAGGGCACACCGATTCGGTGGGTTCCGCCGAGTCGAATCTGGAACTCAGCCAGCGCCGCGCCAACACTGTGCGCCAATGGCTGATCGACCACGCCGGCGTCCTGCCGACGAAAATCGAGGCCCAAGGATTCGGCGAGGTCCAACCGCTTGCAGACAACGGCAACCTGCAAGGTAGGCGGCGGAATCGCCGCGTCGAAGTCCGGGTCCTACGGCCCCTTCCTGGCATGTGAGGAGGCCTACCGGGAATCCCAGTCTTCAGGGATAATGCACAGTAATCATTGAAATCTTTATATCGCCCGCTAAAGTCTGGCCATTCCTGGCCCGATGCAACGGGGGAATAAAGCGTTCTCGATTGCGGAGTTCCCTCGATGAAAAACACGCGGACCATTTTGGTGACGGGCGGTGCGGGCTATCTCGGTTCCCACTTGGTGCCACAGCTTTTAGCTGAAGGCCACCGGGTCAAAGTTATCGACTGTTTGTACTTCGGTCTCGACCCACTTAAGGGCGTCGTCAATCATCCGCAGCTCGAGATGATCAAAGACGACATGCTGAACCACGAGAACCATCCCGACTTGTTCAAGGGCGTGGACACCGTCGTTCACCTCGCCTCGATCTCCAACGATCCGTCCTCCGATTTGGACCCGAACCTCACGGTGCGCGTCAACTTCTTCGCCACCATGTCGCTGGCCCGGCGCGCCAAAGTCGAAGGCGTCAAAAGCTTCATCTTCATGTCGTCCTGCGCCGTCTATGGCGGTGAGCCGGAAAAGCTGCTCGACGAGCAGTCGGTCACCAACCCGCTGAGCCTCTATGCTCTGACCAAGCTCCAAGGCGAGCGCAGCCTGATCGACTTGCACACTCCAGAATTCGGCGTCACGATCTTCCGCCTGGCGACGCTCTTCGGCTTGTCGGCGCGCATGCGCTTCGACTTGGCCATCAACGTCATGGCGAAACGCGCGCTCCAAGGCCATGACCTCTTGGTCTTTGGCGCCGGCCGCCAATACCGGCCCTTCCTGCACGTCGCCGACGCCGCCGAAACCATCGTCAAGGTCATTGGCCGGAGCGACAAGGCCGCCGCCGGCAAGGTCTTCAACGTCGGCCGTGACGACTTGAACTTCAAGATTTCGGAGCTGGCGACCTTGCTCCACTCGATGTTCCCGCACGTGGGTATCAAGAACGCCCCGGAGAGCAGCGACCAACGTTCGTACAACGTTTCGTTCAAGAAGATCCGCACCGAGCTCGGCATCGTCCCGAGCCGGGACGTCGCCTTCGCGGTCACGGACCTGACCGCGGCGTTCAAAGCCGGTCGCTTCCCGGACCCTGAAGACGCCAGCTACTACAACCTCTCCATGCTCAAAGCCAAAGGGACCGACGTTCCGGTCTTCTACAGCCCGGCCTCGACCCCGACCTGGATCGACTCCTTGCCCGAGAAGAAGCCGTCGAACGTCGTGCCGCTGAAAAAGAAGAAGGTCGTCGCCATCGTCCTGGCTTACAACACCGCCCCGATGCTCAAGACGGCTTACGAACGCATTCCGAAGCATCTCGTCGACGACATCCTCGTCATGGACGACTGCTCGAAGGACAACACCTCGGAAGTCGCCAAAAGCCTCGGCCTCAAGGTCTTCCGCAATGCGAAAAACATGGGGTACGGCGGCAACTTGAAGGCCGGGATGAAGAAGGCCCTCGAGTACGGCGCCGATTACGTCGTCGAGATTCACGGCGACGGCGCCCAATTCAATCCGATCGCGATCGAAAAGGCCCTGCCGCACATTCAGGCAGGCGCCGGTTTGATCCTCGGCTCGCGCTTCCAGAACAAGTGGCTGGCGCTCGCCAACGGCATGTCGCTCATCCGCTTCAGCGCCAACATCTTCCTGAGCTTCTTCGACCGTCTGGTGTTGAACCTGCCGCTGACCGAGTTTCACACGGGCTTCCGCATCTACTCTAAGGACATGCTCAGCCGCGTCCCGTACGAAAGCAATGCGAACAACTATCTATTTAGTTTTCAGATCATCGCCCAGGCCGCCTATTACGACATGACGGTCGCCGAAGTGCCGGTCGAAGCGGACTACCACGCTGCCCACACCTCGCACAGCCTCAGGGGCGCGAGCGTCTACGCCATCAACACGTTCTTTCAGCTTGGCCACTTTCTTTTGGCGAAAGCCGGCATCCGCTATAACGCTATCTTCCGGAATAAGAGTAAAATGGTGTCGGTCCTCAAGACCGCCGAATCGGCGACCGCCAGCGAGACCTCTAAAAATAGGTTGGGCGCATGAATTGCAGCTGCTGTGATAGCAAGAGAATGCAGAGCCTCTTTTCGCTGGGCGCCATTCCGCCCGTCAACGACTTCATCGAGGCCAAGCAAATCCCGCAAGAGAAGGGCTACGCGCTCGACCTCTATTTTTGCCAGGACTGCTCGCTCGTGCAGCTCGGCGAGCGGGTGCCGCCGTCCAGCCTCTTCTCGCATTACCTCCACATTTCGGCGGCGTCGAAGGCCAACGTCGCACACTTACAAGAAGTGACCGCGCTGATCAAAGGGCGCAATGGCGGCAAGCTCGCCGGCACCAAGGTCCTGGAAGTCGGCTCCAACGACGGCACCTTGCTCAAGATGTTCAACGACGAGAAAGCCAAAGTCCTCGGTTGCGACCCGGCCCAGAACCTCGGCAAGCTCGTCAAAGAGCAAGGCATGGACGTCATCATCGACTTCTTCTCCGAGAAGGTCGGCACGGAGATCAAGAAGGACCGCGGCACGTTCGACTGGGTGGTCGCCCTCAACGTCATCGCGCACACGCCCGATTTCATCTCGTCCTTGCGCGGCGTCGCCGCGACCCTGGCGCCCGAAGGCCAATTCATGCTGGAAAACGCCTACGTCGTCGAAACGATCCTGAAGGGCCAGTTCGACACGATCTACCACGAGCACGTCTACTGTTTCTCGCTGAACGCCTTGAGCCATGCTTTCAAGAAGGCCGGCCTGAAGATCACCGACGCCGAGATCATCCCGACGCAAGGCTGCTCGATTCGTGTCTTTGGCGCCCCGATCGCCAGCACGCGCCAGCCGTCGCCGCGCGTCGCCGCCATTCTCGAGGCCGAACGCCAAAAGGGCTTCCTCGACATCAACTCGTACAGCGAAGTCAGCCGCCGCGTCACGTCGTTCCGCAAAGACCTGCGCACGAAGGTCGAAGCGCTAAATAAGAAGTTCGGCAACAAGACGATCGGCCTCGGCGCCCCGGCGCGCGGCGTCGTCGTCATGAACTACTGCGGCTTAGGCACCAAAGACATGGAGCTGGTCATCGACGACACGCCGCTGAAGCAAGGCCGCCTAGTTCCCGGCATGCACGTGCCGGTCGCCGGTTGGCCCGCCTTGGAAAAGCTCGGCGACGCTCCGCGCGCCTATCTCTTGCTCTCGTGGAACTACCGCAAGGACATGCTCGAGCGCTTGAAAAAGCACGTGAAAAACGGCGTGGTGATCGTGCCGTTCCCGGACCTCTCGGAGGTTCCGGTTGGCGGGTCTTGAATCATACGCGAACCGCGTCGTCGCGGCGTTTTTGATTCTCGTCGGCACGGTCATGGCTCTAAGCGTGAAAGACGACACGCTGACGACGGACGAAGGCCTCTATCTCCCGACCGGTTACCGCTACCTGACCGAGGCAAACATGCGCCTCGGCTACGAGCATCCGCCCCTGATGCGAGACTTGGTTACCCTGCCGTGGGTTCTCTACCTCGACATGAAGCCCACCTCCGAATTCATCGACTTGAATAGCCGCGAGCTCAACGACGAAGTGTGGGCATTCGGCGATCGCTACATCTACAGCCAGCGCGAGCCGGCCGGCATCGTGCTCTTCGCCGCGCGTTTGCCGATGATCGTCTTCTGTCTCGGCTTCCTCTACTTCGTCTATGCCGTCATCCGTGACCGGTACGGGTGGCGTGAGGGCGCGGCGACCGCGGTACTGTTGGCGTTGTCTCCGTTCTTCCTGACGCATGGCCGCTTGGCGACCTTGGACGTGCCGACGGCCTTCGCCTCGTTTCTTGCTATTTTTTGGTTCGGTCGCTTCTTGGAGAAGGGCGACCGGAAGACCATGGTAGCGGCGGGCGTGGCGCTCGGCGTGGCCCAACTCATCAAATTTTCGCTACTCACGGTAGTGCCGTTCTTGGGCGTCCTCGGGGTCTTTTACGTCTTGGCTTTCAAGCGTGAGCAGGCATTTTCGTATGCATGGAAATTCGTCGGCCTGGGACTCGTGGCCTTGGCGGTGATCGAGATCTTTTACGCCCCGCATCTTGCGAATTACCCGATCGAGCAACAAGTTGCCGACATCAGTTATGTGCTGTCGACGACCAGGTCTTACGTTTATCCCCGCTTGGAGTGGATTGCTTGGCTGGCCCAGTACCCGGTGACCAGACCTTGGGCGGAGTATTGCTTCGGCGCCGCCTGGCAGCTGACCCGGCACGGAGCGTTCGGTTACTTCATGGGCGAAGGGTCAAACTCGAGTTGGCCCGGCTTCTATCCCGTTGGCTACTTCTTGAAGCAGCCGCTGGCTTTCCACGTGCTGACCCTGCTGGCCGCCGTTCACTTGTTGAGGGTTGGTGGGGTAAGGGTCGCGCGGCGCCTACTCGCGACCGTCCGCGAGCACTGGTTCATGACGATGGGCGTGTGTTGGATCGCCTTTTACCTTTTCGCCTTGATCGGCTTGAATAGCGGCAACACCGGCTCGCGCTACCTCTTGCCGATCTTGCCGTTCGTCGGAGCATTAGTCGGGGTCGGCTGCGTTCGCTGGATCCTTTGCGGAGGGAATCAACGGCTGAAGGCAGCGACCTTTGGTCTCCTCGTGCTGCTGCAAGTGGTGTCGGTCGCGCGAGTTTACCCCTCGTTCCTCGGCTACTTCAACGAAGCCGTCAGCCCGGAAGACAGCTCCTTCTACCTTGTGGACACCGACGCCGACTGGGGCCAAGACGTGAAGCGCCTCGCGGCATGGATGGACGAACAGGGCCTGGCCAAGATCCACCTTGCGACGCAGCTGACGTTTCACGACGCCGCGTCCGGCCGAACGGGCGACAGCGGGGTCTACAGCAACTCTTACACCTATTATTTAAAGGACCGCTTCGAGGTCATTCCGGCCGGAGCGCCGGCGAGCGGCTGGATCGCGGTCCCGTCCCGACTCCTGCGTTGGGGTCAAACTCGACCGGCGGGGACGGAGGGCTGGTTTAGTGACTCCTATCAGTGGCTGAACGGGCATCACCCCGTGAAGATCATCGGAAATTCGATTTTCGTATATAATATCCCGTAATGGATCTTCCCCAATCTTCGCGAGTTCGGGACGGCTGGCGCGCCCTCTGGGTGCTGCTGGCGCTCGGCGTCGTCGTTTATTCCAATTCCTTCGTCGGCGAGTATCATTTCGACGATCACTACAACATCCGTGAGAACCTCTTCGTCCATGATTTGGGCAATATTTGGCGCTATTTCATCGATGCGGCGACGACTTCGTCCTTGCCCGAGAACGCGCCTTATCGACCGCTGTCGACCGTGTCGTTCGCGCTGCTCTGGGCCGCGGGCGGCGGCGCGACGTGGCCTTTCCACGTGTTCAAGCTGGTCGCCCACGTACTCGTGGCCTTTTGCTCGTATTTGATCGCGCGGAGCCTCCTCGACCGCTCGCCGGCGGTGGAAGCCAACCTCGGCGCCGAGCCGCAAATTGCCTTGCCGGGCGGCAGGCGCCGGGCCGTCGACGCGCACGTCATCGCGCTCCTTGGCGCCATGCTTTTCGTGCTGCATCCCTGTATGGCGGAATCCGTCAACTACATCTCGTCGCTGACGTCCGTGCAGTGCACGCTGCTTTACCTGCTGGCTTTCTGGTGCTTTCTCGGCGGTCGGATCGTGCCGATGGCGGTTCTCTTCTTCCTGAGCGTGCTGACGAAGGAAGAGGGCGCGAGCTTCCCGCTCGTCGTCTTTCTCTTTCAAATCATGTTCACGAAGAAACGCTTCAAGCCCTTCAACCTGCCGTTGATCACGGCCTTCCTCGTTCTGTTCGCTTACTTAGGACTGAGGGCGCAGTTTGGCTCGAAGACCGTCGTCTTCGGCGTCGTCGCCCCGCATCTCTACTTTTTTACTCAGTTAAGAGCCTGGATTTATTACATATATAAGATCTTCACGCCCTGGGGCTACTCTGTCGAGCACATGAACTTCGGCTTCAGCCAAAGCTTCTTCGAGCCGTGGGTGATGGCCTCGGCCGTCGTGGTCGCGCTCGGCGCTTGGCGGACGCTGAGCTGGGCCTGGCCGCGCAAGGGTCACCTCGCGCAGCCCTTCCTCGCTTTCGGTGTCGGCTGGTACATCGCCGGGTTGTCGCCGTCGAGCAGCTTCTTCCCGCTCTTCGAACCGATCTTCGAGCATCGCTACTATTTGTCGTTCACGCTTTTCTTCCCCGCCCTTGTCTACGGCCTCTTCCGCTTGGTGCTGTGGATCAGACTCAAGTTCCTCGTTCAACCGCGGGTCCTGTCCGCGGTCGTCGGCATCACTTTCTGCGGATTGAGCGCCCTGACCCTCAGGCAGAACATCATCTGGCGGCACGAGTTCACACTTTGGCAAGACGTCGTCGACCTCGACCCGGCCAATGGCCGCGCGATCAACAACTTGGCCGTCGCCTACATCAACAAGGGCGACTACGAGCGAGCCTTGTCGATGTTCGAACGCTCCGAGCAGGCCGCTCCGGGCTACAAATACGCGATGATCGGTCAGTTGACGTGTCTCAGGCAGCTCGGACGGATCGACGCGGCGCGCATTGTCGTCAACCGCCTCGTCACGGCCTCCGACGGCACCGACACGCCCATCGTGCATTACTTTCACGCGCTCTTTTTGATCGAGAACGAGAAGAGGCCCGAAGAAGCCCTGCCGGTATTGGCCCGCTGTGCGGAAGTCTCAGGCGGTAAGTCGGCCAACTGCATGCGGCTCGAGCTGATTGCTTATCGGGACTTGGGCCTTCCCGACAAACTGAAGGAAGCCGGGGCCCGAGCGCTGCAATACTACTCGGACGACCGGGAAATGATTTTCGAGTACGGACTGGCATTGATCAAGACCGGCCAACTCAAAGAGGCGCAGAAGGTCTTCGCCGACATTTTCGCGCGCGACGGCGACGCCCAGTCTCTTCAGAACCTCGCTTGGCTGGACCTTCAGCTCGGCGACTTTGAAGGAGCGAAGGCCAAATGGCGGCAAAAACTGCAGCTCATTCCGGGCGACTCAGCGGCCATCGAGAATCTACGGTTGCTCGAGGCGAAGGCGCCTTAAAGAGTTAGGCCGCCTGAACCAAGGGAGTCGAAGGCAACGGCGCCAGCGATTCGTCCTGGAAGTCCAAACCGCCGTCGCGCTGGAGGGTAAGCAGGCGCCGGCAAACGGCCTGGCGGGCCAGTTTGTGCGCTGCTTGGAGCTGACGGGTGCCGCGCCGAGCCCACTGCGTCGCTTCCTCGCGGACGGCGTCGCGCCGGCGCTCCGGTAGCAGGGCCTCGATCTTGCTCTTCTCGGCTGGGGCCACCAGGCCCGAGTAAAGCGCGGCGAGGTCCTTGATGCTCAAGGCCGACAGCACGTCTTCTTGGATCTCTTTCGTGACCTGGAAGAACATGCCGAAGGTAACTGTATGGCGGCGGATGTAGTTCGCGACTTGCGGGTTGTTCATGAATTTGCCGAACATCGTCTCGCTGACTTGGTCCTCGGCCGCGGCCATGATCTCGCCGTAGAATTTCAGGTAAGGTTTGTGGAGGTCGACCGACTTCGATTGGACGGCGACGTTGAGGGCGGCCAGGAGGTCGTTGTCGACGTCTTTGTCGGCGCTCAGTTCCGGAATCTTCAACAGCAGCTCGGTGACGCGGGAAAGTTCGTTACTAGACAAGCGATTGACGTCGGCAAGCACGGCCGCGACACGGGTCGGTTCGAGGGTGCCAAAGAGGCGAGCCGAGAGGCGCTCGGGCATGGTGAGCACGAGTTGTGCCAGGTCTTCCGCTTGGAGCGCCATCAGCGTCGAGTTGATGTCTTGGGCGAGTTGGCTGACCGTCTGCATCATGGCCTGACCGAGGAGGCGGGTGTTCAGCTCTTGGCCGGCTTCGATCATCAACTCGAGCTTCGGTCGCGAATAAGTGCCTTGGCGGATGAAGTCGAGGACCACGGTCTGGGCCGCCGGATTGAGCTTCTCGAAAAGCGTATTGGCGTGATCGCGGCCAAAGAGTTCCATGGCCGCGACGCCTTTGTCGACATGATCGAGACCGGCGAATTGTTGCGACAAGTACTG
This sequence comes from Pseudomonadota bacterium, assembly GCA_043781115.1. GTDB lineage: Bacteria > Bdellovibrionota_B > Oligoflexia > Oligoflexales > CAIYRB01 > CAIYRB01. Next base: position 4,089 of record JAYWBY010000536.1, on the reverse strand, counting down.
GACGACGAAGGGCTGAGTTTGGGCGTTCAGGCGCTCGCTGAGGTCGTCGTGCAGTTCTTTGACGGTGCGCTGCAGCGATTCCATCGGCGCGGCGGGTAGGACTCCGGCCGAGTCGCGGCTGGCTTGACCTTCCGGCGTGACGTCGACGGTCGGCGCGGCGGCGGCGGAGGATCCGGCGGAGGCTTCGATGGCACGGGACACGGCGTTGGCGGCTTCGCCGATGCCGCGACCGATGCCGCCAAAGCTCCGAGCGAGCATGAAGGCGAAGAACAGCGCTACGAGCGCGAAGATGCCGGGGACGCCGAAGTCTTTCAAGCGCGAAACGACGACGCTGGCGGCGCCGTCTTTTTGGGCGCCGGTATCAGCGGTGCTTTCTTTGGTCGGGTTGGCGGGGTCGGTCTTGACGTTGCCTCGTTGGCGCTCGGCCTCGGTTTTGGCGGCGACGACTTCGAGTTTCAGGTCATCGCGTTCTTTCCGCATTTGATCGGCCTTCGAGCGCTCCTGGCGAAGGTCGCCTTCGATGCGGAGCAAGGTCATTTCGATGTCGGAGCGCTGGACGGGCAATTCGAGGTCCAGATCTTCAAAGGCAATGGAGTCGCCGCCGTCTTTTCTTAGTCCCAGCGACAGCGACAGGATTTGGCCGAGCTTCGTGCGGGTCTTGGTCTTGTAGCGTTTGGCCAGCGCGATTTGGACGGTGACCTTGTCGGTCGCTCCGACCAAGCGGGCCGGAGCGAAGGCCGACATAGCCGAAGCGCTCTGGGCGGGCGGGAGATAAGGAATCTTGTCGAGGGACTTCGACGCCGTTTCCACGATGACGGAAACGTTGAACTCCGAGTCGGTGACGTAGCGACGCAGGACTTGGCGGACATGGTCCTCGAGCAAGCGACTGATCGTCACTTCGCGGCTGATGCCGTCGATCTTCGCCGCTTGAACCGGGGTGGCGGCGGGCGCGGGAGCTTTGCCTTGCGCAAAAGCTTGCGACGCCGCTGCAATCAGCGCCGCCGAGATCAAGACTTTCACGATGCATTTGCTCACCAGAACCCTCGAGACGAACGAAGCGGGATGGCTTTGTTGCTAAGAGGGGATCGGAGGCGCCCGAAAATAATTTAGATGGGCACGGTTTGCCGAGGTTTCGGCGCTAAGCGGCAGGGCAAAGAGTGACGGCCGGCACCCAAGGAAATTCAGGAGTTCCCTCGAGCAATCGGCCGCCTTTCGGATCAGGGAGGCAGTATTTGCCTACCGAATTCGTCGCCAAAGCTTGCTTCAGTCGGCTTCCTGAAGCGTGTAAATTGCGATGGTTTGCGCCGGAGTCACATCGGTCAGGCGCATGCCGCCGCTGTCGATCGACAACGTGCGAACGACGGCGCCTTTGCCTTGGCCGTCCGTGTAGGAAACAGTGTCGGCGGTGTATTTCACGTCGTTGGCCGTGTGTGATTTCTTGTCCTTCGGATCGGTGAACGTCGCCGTTTTCCCCTTAAATCGCACAATGACGCCGCTGTCCTTCACATAGGTGCTGCCGTCCGGAGACACGGCCTTCTGCTGGGTGAAAGTCTCCGCCGGTTCGGCGCCGACGAGCTTCTTGCCTCCGTCCTGCACGGCAAGGCTGCGCTCCCCGCCTCCGTCGACTTTGAACACGACGTGGTCGCCGACGGCCTTCGCTTCGGTGCCGCGGACGATTTGCCATTTGGCTTTGTCGGTCGCCGTCGGCGCGTGCGGCAGGCGCATCTCGACGCGCTGGTCGCGTAGGAAGAGCAATCTGACGCCGTGATCGCTCTGATAGATGTTCTTTCCAAGGACGCCCATGTCGAAAGCGGGAGCCGCGGGGACGGGTGTCGACGCGGCGGTCTCTGATTTGCCCGCTTCGGGTTTGGCGACTTCTTTGGCGGCATCAGTCGCCTCGCTTGGCCCCGGAGCGGGCGGCGCCTCCGACGTCGTGCCGCTGCTCGGTTGGTTGGCGCTCTTGGTACAACCTCCGAGGAGCAACGCCGAGGTCAACAACAGACAACCAGCCGGTAACGCCAAGCTCTGCGAGATCTTCTGCATGATCACCTCCAAGTCCTAATCTGTTATCATAAACGCATGATATTATCAAAGAAAAGCGCCTTGCAATGGTTTCCTTGCCAGCTTCGCCCGGAGGCCCCAACCTTGCGACCCCAGGCCCGGATGCGGTAAAATATCCACAAGGCTTACTCCCTCCGCTATTTCTCCATTCTCCTCAGTCTTCCCAAAACTCGTGAAAAAGAGAGATCGACCCATGCGTTGCCCCTGGCATCTGCTGCCCGTCTTAGGTTTTTTGGCGTCCTGCGCCTCCGAGCCGACCGTGGCGTTTCAGACCGACGGCAAAGCCAAGGTAGCCATCGTCGACTGGGACAATCTCGAAGGCGAGGGGAAACCGCTGGGCGAGACTCCCCTGACCGTAAAGGCCGCCGACGCTACCGGCAAGGTCGTTCGCATTTCCCAAGACAAGAAGGTGCCCCAGTACTGGGTCGTATCTTGCGACAGCCGCCGGGACCGCCTCGAAGCCAAAATCAAGATGACCGACCTCGGCGTCGCCGAAGCCGTCGCCAGCGCCCCAGCTTTGCCCGAGAAGGGCGCGGCGCCAGTTCCCGCAGGCTCGCCCATGCCGCCCGCCGTTCTAAATAAATCACATCGCCTGCTGCTCCAGGCCTACGAGGCACTTGTCAGCACCGACTACAAGCTGGCCCGGCAGCTCGCCGACCAGCTTTCCGTGGAATTGCCGAATTTGGCCTCGCCCTTCATCATTATCGGCCTCTCCTACCTCCAGTCCGGGGACCGGGAACAGGCCCGGGGGGCGTTCGCGAAGGCGATGAATCTCGATCCAGAAGACCAGTCGACGAAAGAGTTGCTGCAGTTGACTCAATTTTGAGTCGCGAAGGGAATGGCTAGATGAACATCTCGACGCTAATCGGATTCGCCGCCTCGCTGGCCGTCTTCGTCATCGCCATGATGATGTCGACCGACAATTCGCTCGTCTTCGCCGACACCCACGCGCTGTTGATCGTCGTCGGGGGTACGACCGCGGCCAGTTTGGTCTGCTTCTCCTTGCCGCAAGTTTTCAGCCTCTTCCGCGTCTTCGCGCGCCGCATGCTAAGCGGCAAAAAACGCGACTACATGAAGCTCGTCGACGAGGTGGCGCTCCTTTCGCGGGGCTACCGCGAAGGCCGCAACGCCATGGCGCAGACCATTGCGAAGCTCACCGACCCATTCCTTTCCGACGCCGCCGGAATTTTGTCCTGGCTCGAGTCGGACGTCACGCCCGCGGAGCTGCGCGTCATTTTGGAGACTCGCGCCACAACCCACTATGAACGCTACCTTAACGAAGCCGAAATCTTCCGGACCATGGCAAAGTTCCCGCCGGCCTTCGGTCTCATGGGCACGACGCTGGGCATGATTTCGCTCCTTCAGTCTCTCGGCGCCGCCAACGCCAAGTCACGCATCGGTCCGTCGATGTCGATCGCCCTCGTCGCCACTCTCTACGGCATCGTCTTGGCGAACTTCGTGTTCACGCCGATCGCCGAAAACCTGACCAAGCAAACGCAGGAAGACCTCACGGCCCGCAAGATGGTCGTCGAAGGCGTGATGTCGATCGTCGCCGGCAAGCCGACGGCTTTTGTCGTCGAGCACGTCAAATCCTTCCTCTTGCCGAGCGAGCGCGGAGGCAAGACCGATTCGCCCGGCAACCCCGTGGCGCGTCCCATGCCAAAGAGGGGAGCGGCCTGACGCATGGGTCTGCCTAGCCTAAATCACGCCGGTCGCTTCAATCACCATGAAGAAGGCTGGATCGTGTCTTACGCCGACATGATGACGCTGCTTTTCGGGTTCTTCGTGATTTTGAACAGCTTCGCGAACATGGACGACAAGAAGCTGGAAGAGTTCGGCAAGCAAGTCGCCGACAACCTTAATGGCAAGTTCGTCGAAAAGGCCATCGAGGTCACCGAAAGCGATTCCGACGCGGAACGCCAGGTGCGGGCCTTCCGCCTGCTGCTCTCGGTGATGAACCCGGGAGCCAACATCGACGCCGAGATGAAGCGCATCGAGGCGCTCGCCGCGGCCAAGAACGTCGATCAG
>JAYWBY010000535.1:0-3793 GCA_043781115.1 Pseudomonadota bacterium | reverse complement strand
GATTCCCGCCGGTCGTACCTGGCGCTAAATCAAGTCAAAGGAGACTTGATCAAACTGCAGAACGAGAGTCGCCGGCTCGACGCCGAGATCGAAAGACTCGAGACCAATGGCCGGGCGCTCGACCGTCTAGTCTACGGCGCCTATGACGACAACACGCAGACGGCCTTTAGCTATTTCCTAAAGAGCCTCGGACCCGACGTCGTCGGCATCGTCAGTGAAGTCGTGGAGCCGTTGCCAGAAGAGGCTTTCGAACTTCGGACGAAAGGTCTAAATAGCCGCATGGAAGCCTTTCCTGGCGGCAACATGCTGCAATTTCTCGGCTGGTTGCGCGCTCGGCCGTTGGCGCCCGTCCCTGGCGGTCCCGCCCACGACGTCTTGCTTGGACTGCGCACGAAGTTGATGAATGCCGGCGACAACTGGCTGAGCGAGTTGAAGATTCGGCGCGCATCGCTCGAGGAGGCGGGCCCGTGGCAAGCCGTGCCGAGTTGCTGCGGGGTCCTCGGCCTGCCGGCCCGCGAAGCGCCCGCTGACCTTATGACTCGAACGACTCAGTCTTGACGTGAGCCTCGTCGACCTGTTGCGCACGTAAATGCTCGACCGTCTGGTTCATGATCGCTTCCGGGCCGCAGGTCATGTAGGTGGCTTCTTGATACGTTCCCGCCAAAGCTTTGCCGAGCATCTCGTCGGTGATGCGGCCGTGCCAGAAGCCTTCTGCCTGGGCGTTTTCTCGACTGAGCGTGGTGATGACCTTGACGCCGGGCACGTCCTTGATCGCGACTAGATCCGGCCAACAAATCAAATCGACGCGAGAGCGGTAAGACACGAGCAGGGTCATTTGTTTCGGAGCGCCGGCTTTGCCGAGGGAATGGGCGTATTCGCGCATGATGCTGACGAATGGCGTCACGCCGCTGCCGCCGGCGACCATGATCAAATGCGAACGGTCCTTGGCGGGATCGAAGACGAATTTGCCGATCGGGCCGCGGGCGCGGAGCACCGTGCCTTCCTTGACGTTGTCGCACAGCCAATTGCTGATCCGGCCACCCTCAACGCGTTTGACGGTGAAAGCCGAGTAGCCCTCTTGGTTCGGCGAGCTCGACATCGTGTAGGAACGAACGAGCGGTTTGGCTTCGATGTCGTCGAACCGAAAGGTCAGGTATTGCCCGGCGACATAATCGAACGGTCTACCGCCCTCGTCGGCATCGACCAGGATAAATGTTTCGGTGTCGTGGTTGTCGTGGACGACCCGGTCGACCCGGAGGTTCATCCAGCCGCGTTTGATGCGGCGCACGGGGGTGTCGGTCACGGTGCGAGCTCCTTGAGCGAGCGGGGCAGCGACGCGATTGCGGCTGCGTATTCTTTCACGAGGCGTTCGACGAGTTCGGCGACGGTCGGGATGTCGCGGACGAGGCCGGCAATCTGGCCGATCTCGAGTTCGCCCTCGGCGATGTCACCTTCCAACATGCCGCGTTTGGCGCGGCCCTTGCCCAAGAGGGCGGCCAGCTCTTCCTTGCTGCCCCCGCGGTCTTCGAGAGCGACGACTTGTTTAAAAAATTCGTTCTTCAGCAAGCGCACCGCGACGAGTTTCTTCATCGACAGCATCGTGCTGCCCGCATGGGCGTCGATGACCGCCTGCTTGAAGTTGGCGTGGGCGCTCGATTCCTTGGTGGCGACGAAGCGCGTTCCGAGTTGGGCGCCGGCGGCGCCAAGCGCCAGCACCGCGGCGATCCCACGGCCGTCGCCGATGCCGCCCGCCGCGATTACCGGGATGTTCACCGCCGCGACGACTTCAGGAATCAAAACCAACGTCGTGATCTCGTCACGGCCGTTGTGCCCGCCTGCCTCGAATCCCTCCGCCACGATCGCGTCGACTCCGGCGGCTTCGCACTTTTGCGCCAGCTCAGGGCTCGAGGTGACGTGGACGACGACTGCCCCTTTGTCCTTCAAGTACGACGTGAACGCCTTGGGGCTGCCGGCGGAAGTGAAAAAGATCCGGACGCCCTCTTCCAGCGCGACGTCGAGCTGCTCTTTCGCTTTCGGGTAAAGGAGCGGGACGTTGACGCCAAAGGGCTTTTTGGTAAGGGTCTTGGCCTTCCGGAGATGCTGGCGCAAAAGGTCCGGTGGCATCGAGCCGGCGCCCACCAGGCCCAGGGCTCCGGCCTCGGAGGTGGCGGCGGCGAGCTTGGCTCCGGACACCCAAACCATGCCGGCTTGAACGAGCGGAAGGGTCGTGCCGAAGAGCGCGGTGATCGACTTTTTTCCCATATTGATGGGATCTTGGCGACATCCTCAGGGAATGTCAAACAAACTGCTCTCGATCCGTGCGCCTGGCATAAGGTGACGCCAGGGTTCCCAGAAAACCTGATCAATTCACGCCTAGGCACGACCGGTCGCCCGCCCGGAAATTTTGCCCTGTCCAGTCAATTCAACTTGTTATCCGATCTAGCGGTCGACAGGCGCACGGATGGAGAGCAGTTTAAGCCTTTTACTTAAGAACTCGTTTCAGCTAAAAAAGGCCACCCTTGGGTGAGCGCCATGTACCAGCTTCTCGACACTGGCAACTTTCAAAAACTCGAACAAATCGGCCCCTATCGGCTGGTTCGCCCGGCAGCGCAAGCCGTCTGGCGTCCGCGCTTGCCGGAAGCCGAATGGCGTCGCGCCGAAGCCCGCTATACGCGCTTCAGTGGCGGCGACGGCAAATGGGAGATTCAAGGCAAGCGCTTGCCGGACTCCTGGCAGCTCGACGTGCCGGAAGTCGGCAAGCTAGTGATTCGCCTGACCGACTTTGGCCACCTCGGGATCTTCCCCGAGCAGCACACGAACTGGGGCCGCCTCGGCGAGATCTGCGCCGCCCGCGTCGCCCGCGGTCAAGTACCGACCGTCCTCAACCTCTTCGCTTACACCGGCGGCTCGTCGCTCGCCTGCGCCCGCGCCGGCGCGCAAGTCGCGCACCTCGACGCCTCGAAGACTAGCGTCAGCTGGGCCCGGGACAATGCCGAGGCCTGCGGTCTAGCGGAGAAGCCCGTGCGCTGGCTCGTCGACGACGCGCAGAAGTTCGTCGCCCGAGAAGTGCGCCGCGGCGTCAAATACCACGGCATCATTCTCGACCCGCCGAGCTTTGGCCGCGGGCCGAAGGGCGAGACTTGGAAGATCGAGGAAATGCTGCCGCCGCTGCTCGACGACTTGAAAAAGCTCCTGGCCGACGACTTCGCCTTCGTCCTCTTGAGTTCGCATTCGACCGGTTATACCCCGCTTGCTTTAGCCAACCTTCTAGCCGAAATGTGCGGTCCCTCGGGCGTCGCCCTGACGTCAGAGGAGATGATTGTGCGTGAAGCGGGCGAGGGCGGTCGGCCGCTGCCCAGCGGCGCCTCGTGTCTTTACGTTCGCCGCGAAGGCACCTGATGCGTAAGACCCAAGCGATTTCGAGCGCCAAGAACCCAAGGATCCTTTCCGTGCTGGATTTGGCCAAGGCGAAGCATCGCCAGGAGTCCGGCCGGTTCGCGGTGGAGGGCGCGCGCGAGATCGGCCGGGCTCTGAGGTCCGGCTACGAACTCCTCGAACTCTTTGTGTGCGACGCCATTCTTTCGGAAGCCGCGGAACCGGTCGTTCGGGACGCGGAAGCCTACTCTGGGGCCGAGCGGTTCGACGTATCCGAGGGCGTCTTCGCCAAACTCGCCGTGCGTGAGGGCAGCGACGGCCTCGTTGCAGTATTGAAGGAGCGCAAGACGACGCTCGAGTCATTGCCTCTGAACAAGCATCCTTTGCTTCTGGCCATCCAAGGCATCGAGAAGCCAGG
>JAYWBY010000534.1:0-3800 GCA_043781115.1 Pseudomonadota bacterium | reverse complement strand
CGTTTCTTGGAATCTTGGAAAGGAATGGTTTCGGCTATCAAGTTTGTGGCGGTTCAAACATGGGGTTTGGGCAATCCCAGACGTTAATGATCTATGCCTATGCCAAAAGACTGTTTGAAGTGACTCCTGTATGAACTGACTGGCCAAATTTTCGAGTAATGTGCGGGGTCATCATGTCGGTAGCTATTGTAACCGGGTCGTCGGGACTGATCGGCAGCGAGACAGTCAAATTTCTACAAGCTCAGGGTCTTACAGTCGTCGGTATCGACAACAACATGCGTCAGTATTTTTTTGGAGCCGACGGTTCCGTCGACTGGAATACCAAAAAGCTCAGCTCCCTTCCGGGGTTCACCCATCTGGCGCTCGACATCCGAAACGAACAGGACATCGGCCAGGTGTTTGCCCGTTACGGCAAAGACATCTCGCTCGTCGTTCATGCCGCGGCTCAACCAAGCCACGACTGGGCTGCCAAAGAACCGTTCACCGACTTCACTGTCAATGCCTACGGTACCTTGGTGATGCTCGAGGCGACAAGAAAGCATGCGGCCGACGCCGTCTTCATTTTTACGTCGACAAATAAGGTCTATGGCGATTTGCCGAACTTCCTACCGTTGATCGAAAAGGTCACTCGGTGGGAAGTCGATCCGGGCCACGCCTATGCAAAGTATGGCATCAACGAGTCGATGAGCATCGATCAGACGAAGCATAGCCTCTTTGGCGTAAGCAAGGTCGCCGCGGACGTCATGACGCAAGAGTATGGTCGCTACTTTGGCATGAAGACCGGCGTCTTTCGCGGCGGCTGCTTGACGGGCCCGTCGCACTCTGGCGCGGAGCTGCATGGCTTCCTCGCTTACTTGGTCAAATGCGCTTTGAGCGGCAAGCCATACACGATCTTCGGCTACAAAGGCAAACAAGTCCGGGACAACATTCACTCGCACGACTTGGTCAACGCCTTCTGGCACTTCTATCAAGCTCCGCGCCCTGGGGCGGTCTACAACATCGGCGGTAGTCGTCACAGCAATTGCTCCATGCTCGAGGCGATTCAAATGATCGAAAGCCTGTCGGGTCGCCGCTTGAACTTTACGCTCACCGACGAGCCCAGGATTGGCGATCACATTTGGTGGGTCAGCGACGTCCGGGCCTTCCAGCGGGACTATCCGAACTGGCGCTTTCAATACGATCAAAAGGCCATTCTCGCCGAAATCGTTGCGGCGGCGCAGGAGCGAGGTTGAGCTGGACGGTCGAGGCGGGGTACTAGAATCTGCTGTTTCGGCTTGGATTAGTTCAGGAGCGGCCGGCAAGAAGGCGCGCATAATCTTTCGCCCAAAGCGTGGCGATGTTTGCCCAATCGAAATTCTCGAAGACGAAATTCCGGCATCGATTGGAAAGCCCGTCATTCTCCCCGTCTACCTTCAGCCAGTGGTTGATGGCCGCGGCGAAGGCGTCGGCATCGACCGGCACGGCGCTGCCGACGCCGTTGGCTACGACTTCCGCGTGAATGCCGACCTGGTCCGAGAGGACCACGGGTATGCCGGCGGCCAAGGCTTCGATGACGGCGATGCCGAAGTTTTCGTGTTGGCTGGCCAGTGCGAAAACCTTGGCGTCACGCAACGCGGCGACTCGATCCTTGCCGTGGAGCATGCCCGAAAAATGGATCCGATTTGAGACTCCCAAAGCGTCGGCTAATGCGGCAAGTGTGGCCTTGGTCCCTTCCGCATCGGGTCCGACGATGACCAGGCCAACGGTGGAATCCGCCAGCTTCGGCAAAGCTCGGATCAACGTGTCGATGCCTTTAATAGGGTGAACTCGCCCAAGAAAGACGACCAGCGGTCGCTCGGCCATGTGCTGGGGCAGCGATCTTCGAAAGGTACCCGCAGCGGGCAGCTCTTTGAATTCTGCGACGTCAACACCGTTAGGTCTGATGAGCGTCGGCGGTGTCAGGCCAAGTTCTCCGGCCAGCCCGGCTTCCATCGCGGTGTCGTAATGCAGAGCCGAGGCGCTTTCGAGATGACACCTGAGGACCCAATGCAAGTATAGAGCCTTCTTCAAGCGCTTTTGTCGAAGACTCCACGGGTCGAGCATACCGCAGGCCTGAAAGATATAGGGCTTGGCTTGGTTGCGCGCGATCGCAGCGGCCAGGCGATGGATGCTTTCCCAAACTCCGTGGATATGAACGATGTTGGCTCCGCCGATCGCGAACTTCAAGGCACTGCTCAATTGCGGATGCCATACCGCCGGCGTCCGGCAGGGGCCGACTCTCGTGATTGGCGCATTTTTGGCCTCGGCCGGCGACCGGGAATCGTCGCTCGAGTCTTCCTCGCGGGTAAAGGTCGTGATGATCGACGCCTGATAGCCGGCTTGAACTTGGGCGTTGGCAAGACCGATGACGGCCGCCGAGGGTCCGCCCTTACGACGATCGATCGACGAAATAACGTGCAGGACTTTCATGCTCCAAAGGCCGGGGGTCTTTGCAGTCCGTTGAGGCAAGCAGCCACGACTTCAGCTGGGGTAATCAGGTGGAGACACTTTGATTTGTTCACGAGGCACTCGCGGAGCCCGCAGCCTTCGCAGTCGATTCTCTTGCGTAGGACCTGATGATCCTCTCCAAAGGGAAACCAATGGCCGACCGGATGCCGGGCGCTGAAGACCGCCACGCACCGGCAATGGACTGCCGCGGCAAGATGCATCGTTCCCGTGTCGTTGCCGAGGTAAAACTGGCAGCGCTTCAAGATCGCGGCCTTACTGCCAACGTCCAGACGCGCAGCGCACACACCGAAACCGAGCTCTCGAATCAGGCCATCGTGTAAGGATTGATCAGTGGGCGCGCCTATGAAGATCGGCACGCTATCCGTCGCCGACTTGAGAGTCCTCAATACTGCCTTGTATTGGGTCAGTGGCCACCGGCTGGCGGGATCCTTGCTGGTGACGCACACCCCAAAAACGGCGGAATTGGTCAAATCCCTGCTTGCCAGCCACGCCGCCCCCCCAGATTCGTCCTCAGCCGTCAGGGGGAACGAGTAGTCGAACGACTCCTCGACTCTGAGCGCCAATCCCAAGCAGGTTCGCTCGAACGTGCTCCGTCCCAGGCGCTCGGCCCGAATTTGGCCTGTCGCATCGAAAAAGTTCGCTAGGTTGGCCTCGACCCCGGCACCTACTACCGTCCGACAGCCCAAACCGAGGATCCGTCGGTGCCACTTAGCCCGTTTGATCGCTTGGACGGATTCCGACCGTAGGCCATAGATGCAGACGGATGCTTTCGCTCGCTTGATCACCATGGCGACTTTCAGCCAGCGCAGCAACTTTCGCACAATTCCACAGTTGGCTGAACCGGCCAAAAAAATCGACTTACCAACCTTCAGCCGGGGTCCGAGTAGCGCCGCGGCCGTCATCGAGGGCTCCGGATTTATCGAAACTAACACCAGGTTTTCGGCGCCGTATTTCCGGACAAGCAAGCGAAGCGTCGGAATCGCGATGAGTGAATCGCCGAGCGATCCCTCGGTCACATAGGCAACGACGCGGCGCATTAATGCCTCAAACCCAGGGATGACGGAGCTCGATGATGGCCCGTGGTGGAGTCCGTAGTATACTAATATAACATGACTTTGAATCGTATGGGCAATTGATGGGGCGTCAAAAACTTACGGGAAATTACAGGTTGCAATTGCCCGCTCGAGTTCCGTTCATGCACTGCTTCTGCATCGTCGCCGGCTTTTTTGTTTGGGAACAACTGGAAGGGACATCGCTCTATTACTCCATCCTTTTCGGCTATACGACGGCCCTATGGCTAGCCTGTTTCAATC
>JAYWBY010000533.1:0-3801 GCA_043781115.1 Pseudomonadota bacterium | reverse complement strand
CGGCTTGGCGCGCCAACGCCGCGAGCGTCGCGAAAATCGAACTCGCCACCCTCCGCAGGTTGCTGCTCGTAATCGTAATGCCAGACCAAATGAATTCGCAGACGGGTCCGGCGCCGGTCGAGGCCTTGTGAAGTTGCTCGCCCGCGCCCTCGACGACGTTGCCGGAGAGCAGGAGGAAGTCTCGACCGTTTGCGCCCTTTTGCACTTTTATGGTTATCCGCGACACGCGCCAGCGCCCCTGTGACTTAGCCATTCCATGCTATCTCACACAGGTCCTTCGGCTCAGGATCAGGGCGCCAACTGCGTCAAATCCCAGCCCTTGCCGCCCGTTCGCCGGGAGTAGCGCACCCGGTCGTGCAGCCGGCTGGTTTTGCCTTCCCAAAATTCGCAGGACTCGGGCGTCAACTGAAAGCCGCCCCAATGCGCCGGGCAGGGGACCGACCGGTTCGCGTACTCTCGCTCGACGCGTTCGAAGGCGGCGGTCAATTCCGCGTAGCTCGCCAATGGCCGGCTTTGCGCGGAAGCCCAGGCGCCGATCTGGCTGCCGCGAGCCCGTGTGGCGAAGTAAGCCTCCGACGCCTCGCGGCCGAGAACCGTAACGCGCCCTTCGAGGCGAACTTGGCGCTGCATTTCCTGCCAAAAAAACACCACGGCCGCGCGCGGGTTCGTCCTGAGCTCGTCCGCCTTGCGGCTGTCGTAGTTGGTGAAAAACTGCACTCCGCCGTCTTCCACTCCCTTGCACAGCACGAGCCTCGCCGACGGTGCACCGTCCTTCGACGCCGTCGCCAGAGTCATCGCCGTCGGTTCCTTTAAACCTTTGGCGATGGCCGCGTCGAGCCAGCTTTTGAGCTCCGCCAACGGGTCAGCGGGAAGGGTGTCGATCAGTGACATGCGGTGACTCTCAGCCCTTCGCCGCTTTGGCGTCGGCCTTGTCTTCCGCTTCGCGGCGTTTCGCCTCCGCTTCGCACGCCAACTTGTCGGCGTCGCTGATGCCGAAGATCTTGACCAACGTTTCGACCTTTTGGCCGCCGCTGATGTCGACCATGAACAGCGCGTGGCTCTTCAGGTCGGGGATTTCGGACCCGGCATGGATCGCGTAGCGACAAAGATAGAGCGTCTTGCTCGTCTTCGCGGCCGGCAGCACCTGGTCCGTCGCCATCGCGCAGACCTGTTGGCTGCCAATCAAAATGCACTGACCCGGTCTCAAAGTGATCGGCTCCGCGGCGCGCGCCGTCGGCAACCAAGCCAAGACCGCCAGAGTCGGGACCAGAACCCAAGTAAATTTGCGCATGAGAGCCTCCAGTGTGTGCCGAGCCGCCAAGCTATACCAATTGTCCACGGTCCGGCCAAGGTGGTAATTTAACACGATCATGACCTACAAAAAGCTCTGCGAACTAAAGGCCCTCGACGAAGGGGCGCTCCTCGGGATCCGGGTCGACGACGTCAATCTCGTCGTGCTGCGCGTCGGCGACCGCATTCACGCTTACGAGGACCAGTGCGCGCACCGTGGCGTGAAACTGAGCCACGGCCTGCTCGTCGGCAACGCTCTTCTCTGTCCGGCGCACCATTGGCAGTATGACGCCACGACGGGCAAAGGCGTCACGCAACCCTTGGTGCAACTCAAGAAATTCGAAATCAAGGTAGACGGCGACGACGTGCTCGTTCGCCTCGCCTAGCACTAGCTGAGCCGCAAAAAATGCAGATTCGGTTCAAGGGGGTCCTCCAGTACGAGACGCCTGACTATAGTTCCACCGCCGAGCGGTCAAAAATAAAACCGCGCGGCATCCTTGCCGCGCGGTTTTGCAACTTCCGAGAGGAAATTACTTCTTCGGCTCTTCGGTCGGGGCCGGAGCAGCAGCGCCTTCGCTCGGCGCGGCAGCGGCAGGAGCAGCAGTCGCGGCGGCAGGGGTCATCCACGTGCCTTTTTTCTTCGTGCAGGCAGCTTCGTTTTTCACGTGCTCTTTTTTGCCGGCGACTTCGCAGTTCGGCTCTTTCTTCGCGCCTTTGGCCATGGCGACCGAAGCGACGGAAAGGGTGAGGGCGGACATCGACACGGCGACCAGGGTGTTACGGATAAAGTTCATATAGCCTCCTGAGAGTTTTCTTGCGGCGCCGACCAGCAGCGCCTACGAAAAGAGACATTGCACGATGTCGGCCAGCTGCCGTTTGGCGGCAAAAAAACGTTAACACGTTGATATTATTATATTTTTAAAATCTTACGCGGGCCATTTTGTCGCAGATCTGAGAATTTCGAGGCCTGCGATTCTCAAATTTGGGAAGGCCCAGGAAGGGTCATCTTGACCTCGGTCCCAGGAATCTCGCCGGCCGCGGCGCCAGCGGACCGGGAATGCAACGTGATTTCGCCGCCGTGGGCATCGATGATCTTCTTCACCGTGCTGAGGCCCAAGCCCGTGCCAGTTTCCTTGGTCGTGAAGAACAAGTCGAAGAGCCGGCTCTCGGCTTCGGGAGGGAGTCCGATGCCGGTGTCGCGGATGAAGACGTCGACTGTCGCCTTGAGTTGCCGGACTTCGATGTCAATCTTGCCGCCGGTACCCGTGGCTTCGGCGGCGTTTTGCAAGAGGTTGACGACGCATTGCTTGATCCGGTCCGGGTCGCCATGGATCAGGACCGGTTGCTCCGGACAAATCAAAGTGCAGGTCAGACGCTTGTCCTCGAGCTGGCCGCGGTAGAGGTCGATGCTGCTCTCGAGCAAAGGCCGCAATTCGAAGTCGGCGTATTGCAAGTTGAGAGGCCGCGCGTAGTCGAGGATATCGGAGACCAAACGGTCGAGGCGCCCGATCTCGCCGCGCAGGTCCCGGATCACCGCCTCGTGGGTGCCCGAGCCGGCCTTCGACAGCTCGAGGCGGGACAAGAGCAGTGACATGCCGTTCAAAGGATTACGGATCTCGTGGGCGAGCGTCGAGGCGAGCGTGCCGATGGCCGCCAGCCGCTGGTTCTCCAGGCGCTTGCGCTCGCTTTCTTCCAAACGCACGAGCATCTGCTCCTGAAAGTCGGCGATGCGCCCGCGCATCTTGTCGATCTCAGAGGCCAAGAAGGCCACCTCGTCGATGCCTTTCGGGATGACGAAGGCCTGCTTGAAGTCGCCGGTGGCGATCCGCTGCGTGCCTTCGACCAAGATCATCAGCGGTTTGGTGATCGAGCGTGTCAGGAAGTACGTGGTAAGGATCAGCAGCACGATTAGACCGACCGAGGCGGCGAAGATCGCCTTCTTGGCATCGTTGATCGGCTTGCGGACTTCCTCGATGTCTCTTTCGACGACGATGTACCATTGCCGGCCCGGGATTTTGAATACCGTCCCGAGCACGTCCTCGCCATTGAAGTTCTTGTACTGGTCGACCCAGAACTCTTCCTTCAAGTGACGAATGAGCGGCGTCGCCACCAAGTGGCTTTCGAGCAACTTGTCGATGCCGGTCTTGCCGGGCGTAATGAAGCGCAAGGCCGAGTCGAGGATGAAGGCGTCCGTCGTCTCCGAAAGCCCTAGTTTCTGGTCCATCAGGTCGTAAATCGACGACATGTTGACCTGGCCGACGAGCACGCCTTTGGTGACGGTGCCGTTGCTGATCGGCGTCGACACCAGCTGAATCTTGCCTTCGTCCGAGGTGAAGATGTCGGAGAAGTTGAAATTCTTGACGCCGTTGACGAAGAACGTCTTCTGCTTGGCCGTAATCTCGTACCAGGACGGGCTGGTGGCCCCGACGCAGACGCCCTGGCGGTTGTAGACGGCGAAGTCCTCGAAGAGCGGCAGCATCTTCAGCCGCTTTTGGAGAAAGTCCTCGATCG
>JAYWBY010000532.1:0-3806 GCA_043781115.1 Pseudomonadota bacterium | reverse complement strand
CCGAAGCCTTCGGAATAAGCGCCGTCGTCGATGCCGCCGGTGTTCGCGTCCAAGCCATGGCCCCATTCGTGGTACATGACGTCGGAGATCAAGCCGGTGTTGGCGCAGCCGCCGCCAGCCGAGAAGAAGTTGACCGTGGAGCCGTCCCAGTAGGCGTTGCAGGTGTCAGCCAAGTTGACGTTGGCGGTCAGCTTTTGGTCGAACCACGGCGTCGTGATGAAGCGTTTGGCGTGGTTGATTTCGGCGTTCAAGTGATAGTAAGCCATCGCTTGCGCCATGCTCTGGTCGGCTTCGAGAGGGTCGTTGCCTTTTTGCCAGACCACGTCCCAGTGGTCGCGGATCTGCGCGCCGACGGCCGAAACCTTCGTGCCGGTGGTCGGAAGCGAGTTGACGCGGACGCCCGTGAAGCCGTCGAGCGTCGGCTGCGAGCCGTCGGGAGCGCCGGTGTAGTTGCCGTCCATGTCGGTGGTGACGGTGCCGCCCGCATAGGTCAGCGTCGTCTCGCCGAGCGCCCGGATTTCCGGCGTTTCGCGGTACCAACGGGGATAGACGGTGGCTTTGACGGAGCCCCCTAGTTCGAATGTCGTCGGACGAATCTCGAAGACCTTGCCAGAGGCCGAAGCGACTTGGATCAAGAAATGACGGCCGTCTTGGGCGACGGTGTCGAACTCGGCGACGCGCACGAGTTTGTAACCTTTGTCGATCGGCAAGACGCGGAAGCGCTCGCCGGTGGCTTTCGCGGAATCGGCGATGACCGCGCGCTCGGCGGCGCGGTCCAATCCTTCGGCGAGGCTAGGACGGTCGTCCGTTTGGGCTTCCGCGTACGTCCGATTGACGACTTGGAGGAGCTTGCCCTGTTTGAAGCGGAAGTCGACCACGGCGTCTTGGATCAAGATGCCCCGGCGAAGGACGTTAAATTTCAGGAATTGGACGTCTTTGTCGAGCAAGACGGCTTTTTCGTTCAAGACGAGATCGTCGGCGCGGACGCCAAACACGTCTTGATGGGACGTCACGTAGCGCAAGGCCACGGTGACGTAGTCGGCTTTGGTCGAGGCGCGCGCGAGCGAGGCGCCAGCCAGATTGCCGGTGATCAAGCGAATGGCGCCGGACCGCGTGTCGGCTTCGACCTTGGCATTGCCTTCCGACTTCAGCGCTGAAAAGGATTCGGTGTGGTCGACCTTGGCGTCCGGACGGACGACGCGGATGCCGACTTGCAGTTCGGCTTGTTTTTCGAAGTCAGGCGCCTTTTGCGGCGCGACGAATCCGAAACCAGCCGATGCCGCCAAAATGGCCGGCAAGGTCAGTCCTCTCATGGAGATTTCCCTTTTCATGCGCACACCCCTTTCGATGCGTTAGAAATGCAACGAGTACCGAAGCGAGACAGGATCTTATGTTTTGTAATGTAGCGGCCTTGTTAAGTTCTCTCGAATACTTTGCCCCTAACGAATAATAGTCATAAGTCTTAGGTAGTTACCTTACCAACTCGGCGTTGGCCTGTTGGCCAAAGACCCGGCCAACCATATTTTCTCTTATGATTTCAGGGAGATGACTCCTCAAGCGGGGATCCGCGCGGAAAGAAACGGCTCATGAGCTTGCGGAGCGCTCGCGCACCATGCCGAAATGACGGGGCTTTTTTTCCGGCCTTTAGCGAAAGGCCAACCGGGCCGACACCTTCTCACCGCGAGGCGAAAAGGCGATTCGCCGGCGCTTAAGGGGCGGTCCTGGAGGATTTCTGAATATCTGTTTTGCCCAGTCGCGGGGGCTTTTCTTTGCCCTGGCGGTGCTCTCGGCGTGTGGTGCCGAGAAGTCCGACCACGTCTCAGCGCGGAGTTCCGTCAGCGGCGAAGCGCCTTCGAACGACGCCGTTGCTCAAGCGTCGGGGGGCGAAATCGCGGCGATCGTCGGCTCTAGTTGCGCCGCGGTTGGCGCATCGGGCGGCAGCGGCATAGTCGTCGCGGTGCCGGCGCGCGGCTACTGGACATCAACAAATATTTATTTATACAAGGGTCAGCAGGCACACTACGAAGCGACGGGCAAGTGGACGATTTGGGACGGCGTCACGGCGCCTTTCGGCGCCAAGGGCGGCGACGGGTTGACTCATTTCGAAGGCTGTTTGAAAGGCTCGCTCGTCGCCAAAGTCGGCCTGTCCCTCGACGGCAAGCGCCTTTGCCTCGGCGAAAGCGGCGATGTCGTCGCTGCTGAGAATGGCATCGTCTATCTCGCGATGAACGACAATAGTTCGCCGTCCTATCACGCCGGACAACTCGAAGTCACGCTTACTGGCGACGGGACGGCTGCCCCGACGGTGCCCGCAGCGGCAGCGCCAACTTACGACTTCTGCGGCGCGTCTTCGGGTTGGGTCGAACTCCAGACCGCTGGCGGGTTGATCTTGACCGTGCCCGCGGCCTTAGCCGCCGCAAGTCAGCCCCGCCTCGGCGCGTCGCTCGCGACCCTCGACAAAATCTACGCCAAGGCCGTCGAGCTCTTCGGCGGCGAAAAGCCGTTCGGTGGCGAGCCGCTGCGCCTTTATCCCGACTTCGCCGTGCGTAGCCGCGGCTGGATCATCGCGGGCAATCCTTTACTCTATGACCCGCTCAACCTCAACGCCAAGACGCCGAGCGCCATGAAGATCCTCGACTTGAACGCTCCCGGCTCGAAGCTTTTCGATTTGGTGCGCGCCATCGGCGTCGACGTCAGCCGGGGTCACGGCGTACGGTATCAACCAAATGATGCCTCCGCTCAAGCTTGGGGAGGCCTCTTCGCGGCCTACGTCGGCGAAACCGTGACACTTGGCGCGTGGCCTGAGGAGCTGTGTGGCGGCCAAGCGGCGCAAGAGGCAAGCGGTACGTTCGCCGAATTCAAGGCCGACCCGTGGCTCCAGCTCTGCTTCCTCTCCAACTTGCAAAAAATCCACGGTTGGCCGCTTTTCACCCGCTTTTTTAGCGCGCTGCCGACCGACGCCGCCACCGACTTGGCCGCCGGCGCCTCGGCCGAGACCGTCTGGCAATGGCTCTACGAGCGGCTCAGCACTGCGGCGGGTCAGGACCTCTCGGCAGATTTTGCCCGCTTCAAAATCCCGGTGGCGGTGCCTTTGAGGCTCTGATTCCTGATAGAATGAAAGCATCCCCTCAAAGGAATGCCGCTTGAGCGAAGCCAAGGAGCCCATCCTTCGAATCGCGCCTTTCGTCAAAGGCGTCGCCACCGCTGAACGCGTCGTCGTTCGGCGGGCGAATGCGCCCGAGTATCTGAATTTGACGAGCGATGAGCTCTCCGTCGTCGAGGACTTGGTTAGGGAGCCCGTCTCGGTCAGCGATTTTCTCGGACGCCACTTCGGCGGGCACAAGAACCTCGACCTGAAAGCCGCCGTCAGCCTCGTGATGCGTCTCCACCAGGCGCACTTCATCGCCGATACCACCGACGAGATCGCCCGGCGCCTCACCGAGATTTCCGGGCGGGGCCACGGCCAGGCCGCCGGCCAGATGCGCCGCGTGACGCAGGCCATCAAGTTGATGCTCGATTTGCCGCTGGTGACCTACCGCCATTCCGAAGTTCACCCGATCTTCCGTCAGCTCGGGCGCCTGATCGTGTCGTTGCCCGCGCTCGTCGCTTACGTCGCCGTGCTTTGCGGCTTGAGCCTTTATTCGGGCTTAGCGACGCTGCCGAACCTCGACACCATCGGTTTTGAGTTCGACCACCCCGAGATGCTGCTCGTGAAAGCGTTTTTCTCGTTCTCGCTCGCCGCCAGCTGGACGGCGTTCTTGCAAATGGCGGCGCTTTCCGGCGCCGGCGCCAAATTCGTCGGCGGC
>JAYWBY010000531.1:0-10486 GCA_043781115.1 Pseudomonadota bacterium | reverse complement strand
CGGAAGCGGCTTTTCATTTCGCTTCTAACCAGCGATAATGGAAAGAAAAGTACGGCAAGATGTAGACGCCCAAGTGTCCAAGCGGGAAGGATCCCATGGCTCTCGAATTGCGATTTACCATCCCAGGCCAGATCGAGCGCACCGTGCCGCTCGACCAGCCGCACATCAAAATCGGCGCCTTGCTGTCGAACCAGGTGGTGTTGCGCGCGCCTGGCGTCGACCCCATCCACGCCTTGATCGAAGAAGAAAACGTCGGCGAGTACTACATCACCGATCTCGGCTCGGCCACCGGCGTCAAAATCAACGGCCGCACCATCAACGTCGAAGAACCGCTAAAAGACGGCGATTCCGTCAACATCGGCAGCGTCGTAATCACCGTCGGCCAAGTCGCGGCTTTGGCGCCGCCGCCCGCGATTCCCGGCATCGCGCCGCCGCCTCCGCCCGCTCCAGGCGCGACCATGCGCACGCCTCCCGACGACCAAGTCCAAAGGCGCCATCCGACCGCGGCACCTTCGCCGCTCGCCGCCGAGGCGGCCCCGGAACGCAAGAAAGACATGCTCTTCTCGCCGCGCAAGGCGCGTCCGAGCGGCGACGTCTTGGAAGTCGTGGCGTACTGGGGCGACACCGTTCTGGACGTCGAACTCTTTCATCCGTCGTTCAAGGGCTTCGATAAAGTCACGATCGGCGATCCGACCAAAGCCCACTTGATCGCCGCCGGTAAGTCGCACGTCGACAACTTCACCTTGGCCCGCATCACCGGTTCGGGTTTCAAAATCAATTTGCGCGACGGCATGATGGCGCGCCTCCGCAAGGGCGGCAAGGTCGAGAAGGTCCTGAATTCCGGCGAAGTGTCGCTGTCGAACCGGGACATCGCCCACATTAAATACGGCCCCGTCAGCTACTTCTTGATGTTCGTCAAACCGCCGATCCTGGACATGCCGAAATCAGGCCCCCGAGATCCGCTGTTCCTCGGTTTGATGTCCTTCTTCGCGTTGTTCTATCTCGTGCTCATTCCGGCGATCTGGATCCATGAGCCGGTGCAAGAGAAGAGCGACAAGGACGACATCTGGCAAGTCGTGCAGGTGCCGGAGAAGGACAAGAAGCCGGAGAAAGAAAAGAAGCCGGAAGTTCCAAAGAAGCCAGAAGTCAAAATCGCCGAGAAGAAGACGCCGCCCAAAAAGCCGCCGCCGCCGAAGCCGAAGCCCCCGATCAAGCCGGCCAAGGCCGTCGAGAAGGAAAAGCCGAAGCAAGAAAAACCGGTCGAGAAGCCGGTGGAAGAAAAGAAACCGACGGAAGTCTTGACCGAGAACAAGGTCGAGAAGAAGACGCCGCCGACGCCGACCCCGCAAAAGCCGTCCGAGGCGAAGCCGGGGCCGGTCACGAAAGACAACAACAAGAGCGCCGGCCCGCCGGACAAATCGGATAAGTCCAAACCTGGACCTTTGTCGAAGCTCAACGCCACGGGCATGCCGTCGACAGGCGCCAAACAGCCGGACTTCAAACTCGCTGGGCCGACCTTGGCCAATACGGCACTCGGTAAATCCGGCGGCGTGATTGGCTCGGGCATGAATCAAGCCGGGGCGCCGATCAAAGGCACCAACAAAGCCGACTTCAAAGGCGTCGAAGGCGTCAACAACAACAAAGCATCGGGCGTGAACCTGTCGAAGCTTGGACTTGGCGTCGGCAAGATCATGAGCAAGACGGGCGCTGGCGCCATCAGCACCAACTTCAAGGACTCGGCGGGCGGCGCGGGCGGCGGCATGGGCTCGGCCTCGAAGACCTACGGCTTGGGCGGTGTCGGCTCGGGCAAATCCCTCGGCTTGGCCGGCGCTGGCGGCGCGGTCAACAACTTCGGCTCCGGCTCCGGCGGACTCTTGTCCGGTCAAGGCGGCTCCGGTGGCGCCGGCGGCGCGGGTTTGAATGGCGCCTTCGGAGGCGGCGGGGGCGGCGGCGGAGGTGGCGGCGGCGGCGGTCACGGCAAAGCCAACGTCACGGTCCCGGCGGGTGACCCGGTGGTTTCGGGCGGTTTGACGCCCCAAGAAATCATGGCCGTCATCCGCGCGAACTTGAACCAGATCCGGCACTGTTACGAACAACTGCTGCAGCGTTCGCCCAATGCCGCGGGCAAGATCGCCGTGCTATTCGTCATCAACAACGGCGGCCGGGTGTCGACGGTGAACGTCACCGACTCCTCGATTTCGGATTCGATGATGCAAGCTTGCGTCACCGGCAAGATCCAGCGCTGGGCTTTCCCGAAACCGCGCGGCGGCCAACCGGTGTCGGTCAACTATCCGTTCGTGTTCAACCCGCTCTGATTTTTTAGGAGGAAAGCCGGCGATGGCCGCGAAACCGCTTTTCCTCATCTGCAACGATGACGGGGTCCATGCTCCCGGCATTCGTGCGTTGGCGATGGCGGCGGAGAAGATCGGCGACGTCGTCATCGTGGCGCCGCACGTTGAGCGTTCCGGCTCGGGCCAGGCGCTGAGCCTCACCGTGCCGTTGCGGATGGACCGTCTCCAAAGCAACATCTACGCGGTGGAAGGCACGCCGACCGACTGCATGATCCTCGCCTTGAGCCAGCTGCTCGACCGGCGGCCCGACTGGGTGCTGTCCGGCATCAACCGTGGCAGCAACATCGGCCAGGACACGCTTTATTCCGGTACGATCGCCGCCGCGATGGAAGGCTGCCTTCAAGGCGTGCCCTCGATCGCCTTCTCGCTGGCAGGCCGCAAGCGCTTTGACCTGACCGACTACGCCGATTCGGTAAAGGTCGTGCAGCGCCTCTTCGAACACCCTGAACTCCTGGCGCCGGCGAACCACGCCGTAATCAACGTCAACATCCCCGACCGCCCCTTCGACCAAATGAAGGGCTTCGCCGTCGCGCGCCTCGGCCGGCGAGTTTACGACCAACAGATCTCCGAAAGCGTCGACCCCCGCGGCCGGCCCTATTACTGGATCGGTGGCGGAGGCGAAGCTTTCGCCGACCTACCCGGCACCGACTGCAAACTCCTAGACGAAGGCTTCGTCACTCTTACCGCGCTCATTCCGGACCACGTCGATCTCGCAGCCAACAAAGCTCTCGAAACTGGATTAGCCGCCCGCCTCAACCAACCAGTTCGCACCCCCCGTTAAGCAACGTCAATTTTCGGCAAGGAGGACGCCATGCGTTCATCGGCGAAGTTTCTAGGAGCTCTGCTGTTCACTGCGACAACCCTCGCGGGTTGCCGCACGACCAATGCCGGCAAGCCGCCGGTCTACCTCATCCGCGTCGACGCGGGCGATACGTTGGCCAGCATCGCCGTGAAATACGACACAACGTGGGAACGCATCGCGGCGCTCAACAATTTGAGCCAAGGCCGCGCGCCAAAGGTCGGCGCCGTCATCCGCGTCGAGCCAGGACCGGGCGGCATCGTCGCCAAGAGCGAAGGCGGCCTCTTCGCACGGTCGGTACCTGCGCGTTTGCCGAAGCACGTCAAAGCTCCGGGCGGAGGCAACGCCAACAACAACAACAATAACGACGCCGAGTTTCAAGAAGAAGACCTGCCGAGCACGAGCGCAGCGAAGGCCGCGCCCGAGGCCGGTCAAGCGCCGAAAAAGGGTGGTCTCTTCTTTGGCGGAGGCGGCGGTTCCGCATCGAATTCTTCGGGACTAGAATGGCCGCTCTTTGGCGAAGTCTCGTCGCGCTACGGCCAGCGCGGCCGGAAGTTCCACCACGGCATCGACATTCGCGCCAAGAAAGGCTCGCAAATTCTCGCCGCTGGCGTCGGGGTCGTCGAATTCTCAGGCGATCAGCACGGCTACGGCCACGTCGTAATCATCCGCCATGCCAACAAGCTCCGGACTCTCTACGGCCATCTCAGTAGCATCGACGTCAACGTCGGCGACAAGGTGAACCACGGCACCGAGATCGGCTCCGTCGGCACCAGCGGCAACTCGTCGGGACCGCATCTCCACTTCGAGATCCGCAACGACAAGAACCAGTCCATCGACCCGCTCACCGTCATGGAAAAAGACAAACTCCTTAGCAGCGCGCACTGATGGGGTCAGGCACCCTCAGCAACCACCTGAAATGACTGCCTTTACCGAAGACGTGTGTCACCAAAGAAAAGATAGTCATTTCCTGTCGTTACTGAGGGTGCCTGACCTCATCTCAGAATTCGACGAGATTCTTCGCTAGGTCAGAGTCGTGACCGATGAAGCTGATGCGGTGGCTCCTCGGGAAGTACCACGTCAGCCGGTGGGCGAAGGCTTTGAAGTCTTCTTCGTTCTCGAAGCCGTTCTTGAAGATGTTGAAGACGAGGCCGCGCGCTGGGTTCATCCGTGGTGCGTGGAGCAAGAACATGCTCGGTTTCTCCAGCCCCATGTCAGTCAGGTATTCGCGCACGACTTTCCGGGCGTAAAGCGGGAAGTAGCTTTCGGAGGGCTGCGCCACGAGGACCTCGTCGCCGCCTTGCGCTAGCACCGTCTCGCCGCCGGGTTCATCTTCCATGGCTTCTAGGTCGACCGGGTCGCCCTTGAAATTGCCGTATTCCTGATACGCCCAGAGGTCGCCGTAGGTGAATACCCAGTCCGGCTGCGTCGCCTCGGGATTGATGACGATGCCGATGCCGTGCTCGGTGCACGCCTTGGTCATGTGTTCGACCGAGAAAGCGTTGAATCCGGCGCCGATAGGCGGGCTTTTCAAAATGAAATAGCGAAACCCATCCGGCGCGTCCAAAACCTGCGGCGCATGTTCGGCAAAGCTGGCGTGCGCCACGTTTTCGAGCATGACGTTCACCCAAGTGGCGTCCCGCTTCGGGTGCGGGACTTGGAAGAGGTCCATGAGCCGCGCGGTCTTCGCCAAATCGAAATTTTGCGGCTTCACCATCGACTCACTCGAGCAGGAATTGCAGGTCGTCGGCCGTCATGCTCGACAGGACGTCGCCGTCGTTGGCGATGATGCCGTCGACGAGCTTGCGCTTGCCGGCTTGCAGCGCCAGGATCTTCTCCTCGACGGTGCCGCGCGCAATCAAGCGGTAGGCGAAAACGTGGTTCTTTTGGCCAATGCGGTGAGCGCGGTCGATCGCTTGCGCTTCCGTCGCCGGGTTCCACCACGGGTCGAGGATGAAGCAGTAGTCAGCCGCCGTCAGGTTCAAGCCGACGCCGCCGGCCTTCAGGCTGATCAGGAAGACGCGGACCTTCTCGTCGGTCTGGAAGTGCTCGACGCGCTCTTTGCGGTCGGTGGTCGAACCGTCGAGGTATTCGTAAACGATGCCCTTTTCTTCCATCCGCAAACGCACGATCTCGAGCAGCGAAGTGAACTGGCTGAAGACCAAGGCTTTCCGCCCAGAGGCCATCACTTCGTCGAGCTGCTCGACCAAGAGGTCGAGCTTGGCGCTCGGTTCGGCGCTGCGCTTCTTGTCGATGAGACCCGGGTGGCAAGCTAGCTGGCGCAAGCGAAGCAACGCCTCGAGCACGTGCATGCGGCTCTTCGCCAAACCCTCGGACTTCACCTTCTTGGTGAGCGAAGCCCGGTAGAAGGCCTGCAGCTCGTCGTATTCCTTCCTCTGTTCGTCTTCCAAGACGCAGAAGATGGTGTTCTCTGTCTTGCCGGGAAGTTCGGGTAGCACTTGCTCTTTCGTGCGGCGAAGCAAGAACGGGCGAAGCATGCGCGATAGCGCCTCGAGACGTCCCGGCGCGGCGCGGCTGGCGCCGGCGAAAAGTTCCGCCATGCCTTCCGAACCTTCGATCATTCCGGGGTTCAGGAAGCGGAAAAGTGACGCCAGCTCCGACAACCGGTTCTCCACCGGCGTGCCCGACATAGCGAGGCGGCGGTGGCACTTGAACGTGCGCGCGGCTTGGGCAACTTGCGTCGACTCGTTCTTGATCGCTTGCGCCTCGTCCAAGACGACGTAGTCGAAGTTGGCGGTCGAAAGCATCAGGATGTCGCTGCGCATCGTCCCGTAGGACGTGACGACAAGGTCGTAAGCTGCCAGGTCCTCGGCTTCGCGTAGCCTCGACGCGCCACGGTGAGCGATGACTTTCAGGTCCGGCGTAAAGCGCTGCGCCTCGTCGCACCAGTTGTGGATCAAGCTCGTCGGCGCGACGATCAAGGTCGGCTGGGTCTTGGTCTTTTTCTTCTTTGCGGCGGCGCGGCGTTTTTGCAAGTGCGCGAGAACTTGGACCGTCTTGCCTAAGCCCATGTCGTCGGCGAGACAGCCGCCGAGGGCGAATTCGTCGAGAAATTCCAACCAACCGAGGCCTTGGCATTGATACGGGCGGAGCTCGCCGACGAAGGCTTTGTTCGGTTCCGACTGGCTGATGCCGGAGAAGGCTTGGAGCTTCTCGCGGAACTCGGCGAACGGTTTGTCGAGCCTCGCTTCCGCGGCTTCGCTGACCAAGACGTCGAGGAATGCCGCTTGGCTGCCGTGGAAACGCAAGCTGCCTTCGCCCTCGCCGGCCGCGCCAATCCCTAAGACCGGCGCCAACTTTTGCATCCAAGAACTCGGCAAGAGGCCGACCGAGCCATCGCTCAAGACGACGCGGTCCTTGCCGCTGCGCATCGCGTCCAAGAGCTTCGGCAACTGGACGTTGACTCCGTCGCCGAATTCGAAGAGCGCCTTCAAGTCGAGCCAGTCCATGCCAGAGGCCGATGTGACGTCGATTTGGAAGCTCTTGCCGACGCGCATCTTCTGGCCTTCGGCCTCGATCGCCCAACCTTGAGCGGCCAAGCCGGTGATCAAATCAGAGAGTTTGGTGGCGTCGACGAAGACGTCGGCGCCGTTGATGGCGCGGCTGGCGAGCGGCTGAACGCCAGGGTGGGCGCAGAGGTCCTGAACCATCGCCTCTTCGCGCTCTTTATTGCGTTTCACTACCGTGCGTGGCTTGCCGGGCTGGAGTTGTTCTTCGGGCCTCGGCTGGCCATGGCCTCCTCCGCGCCTGGGGCGACGGCCCCGACGAGCTGGCTCTTCGGTAGCGGCGGCGGCTGGAGGTGGCGGTGCTTCCCGTTCGGCGACGGGGGCTGGCCCTTCGCTGGACGCGCCTTCTGCGTCTGGCGTCGCCTGCGGTGGAGCGTCATAGTCAAAATCGTAGTTCGCCGTCAGCACGCCCGGCATCTCCGGCGACGGCGCGTGCAGGATCAACTTCGGCTTGGGCTCCCCGGCCATGACCTTCCAGCTCGAGTCGTTGGGCAGGTCGAGCTCCGGCGCGCTCGGCAAAGCGGCGAAGGTACGCATGAACGCCGCTTGGTCGGCGCGGATGACCTCGATCGCTTGAGCTTGCCTCAGCGCGCGCACCCAACCGAGGACGTTGGCGTCGGAGGTCGCAAGCTGCGCGACGCGGTCCTTGAAAATGACGCAACCGTCGGCGAAATCCGCCAGCGAATCGCTCAGCTTGACGATTTCGGCGCCGCGGCGGAACTCGCCGCGCAGCACCCAGCTCTGACGGTTCGGCTCGACGGTGACGGCGATGGCGAAGGCCCAGGGCCCACCTTTGTCCCAACCCAGTTTGCGAAAACTCGCCTGGTCATAGAGCGGCTGCTCTTCGAGCTTTTGGTCTTTGATCTCGAGCCAGCCAAAGCGGCCCGTCTCGGTCATCACTTCCACCAGCGCCGGGCGCACGGCGTCGGCGACAGCGAAGGCGTTGCCTCTTAGTCTCAGCGGTGCCTCGCTCCATTGACCGGGGCGTACGATGCCGCTGGCGGCCGCGCCGAAGAAGGCGCTGAGGATCTTCAAGTCGGGACCCGGCAGGAGATTTTCCAAAGCGCGCGGGTCGACCGGCGCGGCGACGAGCTGCGGCGCGCCGCCCTCTTCGGTCGGCGGCGCCGGGCGGAAGATTTGCACGGTTAGGAGGCCCGTTCGGAGCGTCGCCTCGAAGTCGATGACGTAGTGCGCGTCGGTGCCGCGCGGCGATTCGCTGCGGCGGCTGCTGGCGATGTCGCGTTGGGCGTGGCCGACGAGCTTCAAGGCTTCGCGCCACGAGACCGAACTCTTGGCCGGCCGTTGGCCGTGGTCGCCGCGCTCGCCGCGCGGTGGCCGGCTGTCGCTCGGTAGCGGCGTCGAGCGGCCGCTGGACAGGCCGCGAATGCGGCGGGTGGAATCGGGTTCGACGCTGACGACCGTCGGCATCGACCGGCGCCGGGCCTGCGGCCCTAGCGGATGTAACATTGCTTGATATCCTGTCGGCGACTTGAAGACGCCGTTGCCGCCGATGCCGTCCACGAAGCAAAGGACTGCCCAGATGTGCTTGCAGTATCCCTTGGCGCCCGCGAAGTAGGGGCAGCCGCAGATGGCGTTGAAGGTGGCTCGTTGTTTTTCGTGATCGGGCACCATGGCGATTTGGACGCGGTAGTTGCCGCCCTTGCCGTGCACGTCGGCTTGCATTTCTTCTGCGGTAACATTGAGTTCGAAAACTCTTCCTTGTAAAAAATAGGCCTCGCCGCGCCGGCAGACGTCGTTGTCGACGCCCATCGCCAGCATGTCGAGCAGACCGCCCGCGGTGCGGGGTACGGCCGGATTCGGACCGCCGGGTTGCTGTGGGCCACCCGGTCGCTGTTCACCGCCGCGGCCTCCGGAACGCCGGCGCCTGCGTCGCTTTCTTTTTGGCGACCCTGTCATTAACTTTTAAAGCCTTTGCCTGCGGCGAAAGTCGGCTCGTGCGGGCGGCGCGGTGCAACGGAATGTTGACAGAGCTTTTCTGCGCCCGAAGGTCAGGCAAGGTGCTCTTAGCGGCGGCCCTTTGAGCCCCAAGTATGCACGAAACCCCGTCGGACAAAAAGCGATTTCGCAACGCACCGATGATAATGTCGTTTTAAATGCTTAAAGAGGGTGGCAGGCATGGTCCGCGGCATCAAAGCGGTGATTTTCGACTTCGACGGCCTGATGGTCGACACCGAGTCGCCGGCATTCGTCGCCTGGTCAGAGATTTACCGCGAACACGGCTGCGAGCTGAGCCTCGAGGAGTGGGTCGCCTGCGTCGGGTCGACCTACGCCGCTTTCGACCCGGTGGAGCGCCTCACGGAGCTCTCCGGGAAAAAATTCGACCGCGACGCCGTTATCGCCGACAAAGAGCGCCGGAAATTCGACGAATGCCAGCGTCTGCCGGCGATGGCGGGCGTCGAGGCGCGCCTGGAGGAAGCGGCGGAACTGGGCCTCGCCGTCGCCGTCGCGTCGAGTTCGTCCAGAGCGTGGGTCCAAGGTCATTTGCGTCGCCTGGGGTTAGACCCGTGCATCAAACTCTACCGGACGCGCGAGGACGTCGAACGAGTGAAGCCGCATCCCGACTTGTACCTGAGCGCCGCCGAGGGTCTAAAGATCGACCCCCGCCACTGCCTCGTCTTCGAAGATTCTCTGAATGGAGTCAAAGCCGCCAAAGCCGCCGGAATGGCCTGCTTCGCGATCCCAGGCCCGATCACGCGGAGCCTGGACTTCGCCGGCGCCGACAAACGCTACGAATCGTTGCTCGACGTGTCGCTCAGGGCCCTAGCAAGATAAGGGATTGGCAGCTTCTGGGGTGGTCGGATATGGTGGCGCTCTCTTACCCTGGGGGTTCCCCATGACTGGCGAAGCCGATAGCAAGTTCATTTGGATGGACGGCGAACTGAAGCCTTTTCACGAGGCCAACGTCCACGTTTTATCGCACAGTTTGCATTACGGGTCCGCCGCCTTCGAGGGCATCCGGGCCTACAAGACGGTCGACGGCAAGACGGCGATCTACCGCGCCAAGGAGCACATGGAGCGCTTCGAGGAATCGATGAGCGTCTTCGGCGGCACCTGTGCCTATTCGGCCGACCAACTCGTCGCCGCCACCGTGCAAGTGATCAAGGCAAATGCCTTCGACGAATGCTACATCCGGCCGATCGCCTACATCGGTCCTGACACCCGCGGTTTGAAACTGCCGCCGTCGCCCCACATGCACGTCGCCATCGCCGTCTGGAAGTGGGGCAAATACCTGGGCGCCGACGCCTTGACCAAGGGCATTCGCTGCAACGTCTCCAGCTTTCGCCGCCCTGACGTCGCGAGTTCCTTGCCGTGGGCGAAGCTCTCCGGCAACTACCTCAACTCGATCATGGCGCGCCGCGAAGCGACGCTCGCCGGCGTCGACGAAGCAATCCTCCTCGACAGCCACGGCTACGTCGCGGAGGGTTCGGGAGAGAACATTTTCGTCGTTTTGAACGGCGAACTGCTGACGCCTCCCGCGCACGCGATCCTGCCGGGCATCACTCGCGACGCGGTCTTCCAATTGGCGCGCATCGCCGGGCTTACCGTCCAAGAACGGCAGCTCACACGCAACCAACTGTATGCCGCCGACGAAATTTTCTTCACCGGCACCGCTGCGGAAGTGACGCCGATCTCTACGATCGACGGCCGCAAAATCGGCAAGGGGGAGCCCGGACCGATCAGCAAGAAGCTCGCCGGCTTGTTCGAAAAGTCGACGCGCGGCGAGCTGCCGGAGCTCAGGGGCTGGCTTACTTACGTATGAATTCCGGATGGTTAGGCGCAGGCTAAAG
>JAYWBY010000530.1:0-3830 GCA_043781115.1 Pseudomonadota bacterium | reverse complement strand
CGCCTTGTTGACGATTTTCATGCCGCGACCGCCGCCACCCGCGGCAGCTTTGATGATCAACGGAAAGCCGATGTCC
This sequence comes from Pseudomonadota bacterium, assembly GCA_043781115.1. Lineage (GTDB taxonomy): Bacteria > Bdellovibrionota_B > Oligoflexia > Oligoflexales > CAIYRB01 > CAIYRB01. The sequence continues at coordinate 3,754 of JAYWBY010000530.1, read as the reverse complement.
TTGGCGATCTTTTCCGCTTCGTCTTCTGTGCGCACGACGCCGCGGCTGCCCGGGAGCATCGGCACTTTCGCTTTCTCGGCCAAGGCGCGGGCCTCGACCTTGTTACCCAAGGCATGGATGTGCTCGGGGTCCGGGCCGATGAATTTGATTTTGTAGGCGCGGCAGATGCTGGCGAATTCGGCGTTTTCCGAGAGGAAACCGTAGCCAGGATGAATGGCGTCGGCGCCCGAGACTTCGATGGCGCTCATGACGGCCGGAATCTTCAGGTAGCTCTTGATGCTCGGGCCCGGGCCGATGCAGATGCTCTCGTCGGCGAGCTTGGCGTGGAGCGAGTCACGGTCCGCCGTCGAGTGGATGGCCACCGTCTTCAGCCCGAGCTCGCGGCATGCCCGAATGATCCTGACCGCGATTTCGCCGCGGTTGGCAATGAGGACCTTTTTCATGGGGCTTCGTTATTCCATCACGAAGAGCGGCTGGTCGAATTCGACCGGCTGCTCATTTTCGACCAGGACTTCCTTGATGACGCCGTCGAAATCGGCTTCGATCTCGTTCATCAGCTTCATCGCCTCGATGATGCAAAGGGTGTCGCCCTTCTTCACTCGCTTGCCGACGTCGCAGAAGTTCTCGCTGCCCGGCGACGCGGCGCGGTAGAACGTGCCGACGAACGGGGACTTGATCAGCTTGCCGCTGGGCACCGTCTTTTTCGCGGGTTCCGAGGCTTGAGCCGCTTGCGGAGCCTGCTGCTGCTGGGCGAAGGCCGGAGCCATCGGGTACGGCTGGCTCATGGCGACGCCAGGGTACATGCCTTGCGGGGCCGCGTGCATCGCCGCGTTGGGCGGCGTCGCCGTGACGCTGATCTTCGTGTCTTTGTCTTGGACTTCGACCTGGTGGATGCCGTGCCGGCGCACCAGCTCGATGATCTTCTCCAACTTGTCGAGGTTCATAAGCTCACTTCACCTTTTCGATGTATTCGCCGCTGCGCGTGTCGATCTTCAGGACGTGACCCTCGGCGATGTGGAAGGGCACGGTGACCGTCAGGCCCGTCTCCATCTTCGCCGGCTTGCCGCCGCCGCCCGACGTGTCGCCCTTGATGTTGGGCTGGGTCTCGACGACCTTCAGCTCGACGAAGTTCGGCAAGTTCAGCGCCACCGGCTTGCCCTTGTAGTAGGTCACGCTGATGATGCCGTTCTCGATGATGTAGTTCTTGGCGTCGCCGATTTCGTCCATCGACATGGCCACTTGGTCGAAGCTCTCTTGGTCCATGAACGTGTAGTTCGTGCCGTCGTTGTAGAGGTACTGCATCGGACGGTTTTCGACGTCGGCGGGCGCCACTTTGTCGCCGGAACGGAAGCTGACCTCGACGACGCGGCCGGTCTCCAGGTTCTTCAGTTTCGTGCGCGTAAGAGCGGCGCCCTTGCCCGGGTTGACGTGCTGGAAGTCGACGATGGTCCACGGCTGATTGTTGTAATCGACAACCAAACCTTTTTTAAAGTCGTGCGTAGCGTACATGGGGACAGCCTCATACTAGTGTCGGGAGGCTGAGACTAGCCAAACAGTTACCTAAATTCAATTGTCATTCACGGTGCCCAAGTCCTGCTTGGCGACCGGCCGCAGCTTCCGCAGCGGCAAGGCGGAAACCTTGGGGCTCGTGGCTTCCGCGGCTTTTGCTGCTTCATTCTTAGGCAGAGGACTCGGCTCGAGGCGCCGCAAAATGCGCCGGACCGGTCCGCGAAAGTGCGCCAGATCTATGAATCTTTCTCGCTGGATCCCTTCGCCGGGGCGACGGATGTCCTTGCCTCCCGTGGCGTGGACGACGTCGCCGCGGAAGCGCGGTTGGCCCGGCACCGGATCGTGCCGCCGCTCGAGCAAAACCACGTGACCATCGTAAACCAAGAGGTCGCCGGGAGCCGACCTAGCGATGTCGGTACCGAGGTCTTGCAGCTGATAGTTCTTCTTCAGGGTCTCGGCCGACAGCGAGGCCATCGCCGCCGTTTCGAGGTACGGGTACGGCAACCCCGCCTCTCGGTAAACGAGCTCGGTGAAGTGGCTGCAGTCGAGGCTGCACGAATTGCACACCGGGCAGCGGATGAGGCGCTTGGATGGCGCCGGTTGACGGTCCGTCAGGCACGCGTTGCACTGCTTGCACGAGTCGCCGTCGCCGACCTGGTAACCGCCGTACACGTAGGAGATTTGGGCTTCGTCGAGCAGGCGGGAGGCGACACTTATGACGCGGGCAGACGGCTCGGGGCCGAGTCCGAGCAAAGCGCCGACGATCAATAGCCCCAAGAGGTAAGCGCCCGAAAACCGCACTGCGTTCCTCCGAAAATCTCCGAGTCCCAAGCCTTCACGGCTACCTTAACCGTCATGATATAATCAAAAGACGTGTAAATCAGCCTTCTCCCCGTGTTTTCGCTTGGCGTCTTCCCTAAACCTCGGCAAATACCCAAATTCCCTTGAACGTTTACAGCTACGCAAAGCAAGTTAAGGCCGTCTTGGTCGTCGAGCTGACGATCATCACCTGCGCCTTTCTCGTCGCCTTCGTCTTTTGGCGGAGCCTTTGCGACGCCACGCTCGAGTCGTGTCTGGCGCAGGGAACGCTGCTGAAACCGCTGACGTTCTTGCTGCTGTCGGCGATCAGGCCCTTCGTCTTCACGCCGATGCTCTTCGTCGCGGTGATCGGAGGCAAAGCTTTCGGGCCGATCGGCGGCACGATTTTGACCTCGCTCGGAAGTGTCCTCTCTTGCCTCTCGGTTTTCGGCTTGACCAAACTCGTAGGCAAACGCTTGGCGAAGCCATGGCTCCGCTCGAACCTGCCGGCGACTTTCAAATTCATTCGTTCGCAAGACTACAAACTGGTATTCGCGGCACGCCTCATCCCGATCGTGCCGTTCGACCTCTTGTCGTTCGCCTTCGGCGCCTTGGATTTCCGGATGCGCAGCGTCATGATCGCGACGTTTTTCGGCTCGCTGCCAGAAGCTTACCTGTTCGCCAAGCTCGTCGATCCGAACGAAACGCTCCTCAGCTCGACCCTGCGCTCGCTCCTAGGATTTGGCCTCTGCATCATCGTGCCGCTCGTGATCTTCGAGTTCGTCAGCCGGAAGAAGGGCTCCGGCATGTGGCAAATGCTGAAAGCCATGTACCGCGAGACCAACTACGAAGTGCAGGTCAACAACGACATCGTCAAACGCCAGAGCTTCGACGGCGAGCAGACGCCCGTCTTGCTCCTTTACGGCTTCTTCTCGTCGCGCCGCGCCGTCAACGTCTTGGAGCGCATGCTGACGTCGCGCGGCCACCAAGTCCTAAGCTTCAATCTCGGCGGGCTGATGGGGACCTTCTTCACCCGCGACATCCTAGAAACGGCGAACTTCATCGACTACAAGATCAAGCGCCAAATAGAGCGTCACGGCTTCAAGAAGATCCACATCGTCGCGCACTCGAAGGGCGGCATGGTGGCCTTGTGGTGGGCGCTCCGGCTCGGCGGCGCCAAGTACTGCGACAAGATCGTCACCATGGGCACGCCATTTAAAGGCTCGCGCCTCACCTATCTGGCCCTTGTGACGCCGCTCGGCTTCCTCTGGCGCGACATGGGTCAGATGCGTCCGGGTTCGAGCTTCCTCAAGAGCTTGAACCACAGCGAAGTGCCGGAAGGGCTAGACATCTATTGCCTCCACTCGGAGCGCGACCGCGTCGCGCGCGGCGGCTCGGGCGTTTTCAAGCCGAAGAAGAAGACGGCCCGTATCAAAGCCGTGCCGAT
>JAYWBY010000529.1:0-10515 GCA_043781115.1 Pseudomonadota bacterium | reverse complement strand
GCATCACGAGGTCTCGAAAGGGGGAATGCTTGCGCCTACGACGCCGACTTTCCCGCAGTATGTTGTATTGATAGACGAATGTCTAGAAAGACTTGGGCCCCGAAGGGGAGTTGTCAGATGAGAAAAGTGGGGGGAATTACGCTCCTCGCTTAAGCTTCACAAAGGCGCCGTCGGCGGCCGCGAGGCCCGCCCTCGCCTTCTTGCCGGTCTTTTCTTCGAGAAACTCGACGAGGCCCATTTGGACGTCGCCGGTCGTCGGCACCGCTGTCGAGGCGGAGCCATCGGCGTTCTTCAGCCCGTCCACGTCCCAAGCCATCGCCGAATTTTCGGCGGCCATGTCAGCCACGGCGCTACCGGTTTCGGCGTTGATGGCTTCCATTCTGGCGAACAGCGCGTCGTCGAGCAGGCCGGGGCCTTTCGGACCCATGACCATGGCAAAGCTGGTCTTAGAGTCTAACATTGTAGGGCCACGGCCGCCCTCTGAGTGGACGATGACCATCATTTTTTTGCCCGCCGCGATCTTTTTGGCGAGGATGTTGAGACCCATGCCGAGCTGGCGCATGGCTTCGACGTAGCTCAAGGCTTGCACGCCGACGTTGCCGCCGCCGAAGTAGCCCTTGTCCGGGGCCTGACCGTCCAGGTCCGCGGCGTTCAAAAATAGCGAGAAATCACGCACGGGAACGCCGGGCAAATCGAGCGAGGCGGCAACGTATTTGCACTGCGCGAGGAATTCGGACGCGGCGCCGACCTCGCCGCCGGAGCCAAGCGACTGGCCGTTGCCCATCGCCGGCGTCAACGTTTGACGGTTGACTTCGAGGTCGCCGCAGGAGCGCAGCGACACGAGGCCTTCTTTAAATTGAGTGATGCTGTTGATCAAGTCGCGACGGAGCACTGGGTCCTTCTGCACGAGCTTGTCCATGCGGTAAATGACGTTTTGTTCGATCGAGGCGCGGTCGGCGTAGCTCTTGCCGACGAATTGGCCGATCTGGCCGACGTAAGCGGAAACGGTACGGCTGGTGACCACTGCGGTTTCGGTCGCCGCTTCGCTCAAAACGGCGTTGGCCGGGGTCGACCCTTCGGCCTTGTCGTAATTGAAGCCCATCATGAAACACGAGATGCCGAGCGGGCTCTGGATGAGGCCTTTGTCCAAGACGAACTTGGCCAAGTCCGGGAGGCCAACGCGGAGCTTGCAACCCTTTAGGGCGTGGTTGTTAGAGTCGATTTGCTTTAGGCCAAGGAAGGTCTGGACCGCAACTTTGTCGTTGAGCGGTGCCACGTCGGTCGGATCCAAGCCAAGGAGATTGGCCGGCGTCGCGCCCGTCGCCGGCGTTAGGCCGTCGGAGGTGCCGTTGTGCAGGATGTTGGCGAACCACTTGTTGAGGCGCAGCGCTTGGTAGCGCGGCATGTCGCTAATCAAGTCGATGCCCTGGTTGATCAAAGTCGTTTTGGCGCCGGTCATGCGGGCCGAGGCCAAGGGCACGTCGGCACCGGTCGTTACCGTGCCAGCGGTAAGCTTACCGAGTTTGAACACGAACGGGGTGTGGACGTGGTTACACACTTTGATTTGCACGACCGACCAGGCGTCTTCCGCCCCGGCGGCCATCGCGCGGGCGACGCCGAGGACGGCTGGTCCACCGCTTAAGGCGTTGGCCATCATCGCGAACGAGTCGTAGTGGTTGAGCGGGTTGAGCGGGTTGGCCATCATGCTGTCGAGAAAGGTCCCGAAGAGCGGCACGCCCCCTAGCTGCTCAAGCGCGAAGCCGCCGGCGGCTCCGCTGAGGAAGAGGCGCATTAACTTGCGGCGGTCGACGACGGATTTTGACATGGCGGATCCTTCCCTGAACTTTATCGGCGAACTCATCGGCGAACTTATCGGCGAACTTATCGGCGAACTTATCTGGCGGAGGCGAAAGCATAAGAACTGAGCATAGAAGCGATGGCTTTGCGCATGCCCTTCGCCCCTTCGGTCTCGGCACAAACGAGGCCGAGCATCTCAGCGGCTTCCGCCATCTCTTTGGTCTCGGGATCGAGACCCGGCAGGCAGCGCGTCAACATCGCCCGCGCCAAGTCGGTGGTCTGGCACTTGCATTCTTCTTTGTCCAAGGTGCAGTTATGGGCGATGACGTTAGAGACGGTTTCCAGTGAGCGGAGATAGGTGTCAGTCAGAGCGTCGGCAGCGATTCCTGCCCTCGAGCCGGTGGCCGTGTCTACCATGTTGCCGCGCTCTTTCTCCAAAATATCGTCGCCGGCGACGTACTGCGTCGGCAGGAGAAAGCGCACGCGGCTGTCGGTCGGGTCGGCGGCGCCGGTTGTGCGCAGCATTTCGTCGGAGATTTTCAGCATGTCCTTGCCCATGCACGAATCGACCGAGCTGCGCAGCAATATGATATCCTTCACCTGGAAGTCGGCGCCGGAGTTGTCGATGGTTTTGGTATAGACCTTGGTGTCGGTCTTGGTGCCGTCCTCTTTGACGGGGTCGCCAGGCGCTTCGTCGTCGCCGGCCGCCGTCTTGTTCTTGTTCTTCGAACGGGAGGCCGTGCTGAACGGACTGATGTCGTCGCCTGAGCAAGCCACTAGAGAGCTCAGGAAACCTAAAAGCACTAATTTGGCTAGAGCGCTAAGCACGAATCACCTCTTGCACCCGTAAGTTTCGGAAGAAAGGTACGCCTTGAAGGCCGGACCGATCTTGCCTTTGCCGTCGGCGAAGGCCTTGTTCACTTTGATGATGACTTCTTCGCTGGTGTTTTGCAGGTTGCTCAACGCCCGCGGCATGTGGCGCGCCAAGCCAGCCGACAAGACGTCGCCGTCGCCGATCAGGAACGTGGCGAGGTCTTTGACGGTCTTGAGCGGCACTTCGGCGTCGCCGCCGTTCGCCGGCACGCAGGCTTTTTCGTCGGCGCTGGTCAAGAGCGAGTCTAGGAACGCCTTGTCGACCGGGGCTTCGGTGCCGGTGAGGTTGGGCTTGTTGACCACCAGCGGGTCGGTTGCCTGAGCGAAGTCCGGATCCGTTTCGACCGGGTGGTCCGTGCCGTACACGAGGCCGCCGATGTTGTAAGGACGGAAGAGGATGGCGCCGGCCGCCATTTGCCGGTCGATATGGCAGCTTTGGCAAAGGTTGGCCGTGCTCGGCACGGCTGCGGCGCCGCGCCAAGCGATGGCGGTGCCGGTTTTCTTGCCACGGAAATCCTTGGTCTTCAGACACGCCGGCAGCGGATTGACGGTCTCGGAGCCGCCGTCTTGGTCGAACGCCGCCTTAAAGACGTCGCCCCGCACGAAGAAGTGCATGAGCGCGGCACGGCCGTAGTTGTTGTTCTCGCGAATGAAGGACGTGGCCTTCGAGCGCAAGTAGCTGAACGAAGTGAAGTAAGAGCCACGCGGGGCCTTCATGTCGCACTCGGTCCACCCGCTGGTCGGAGGTGTGCAGCCATAGAGCGGAGCCGTGTCGTGGTTGACCATGATCTTGTCGGACAGAAGAATTTCTTTGAAACTTTTGGTTTCGTAGTTCTTCTTCAGGACTTGAAAAAACTCGTCTTTCAAGCCGGCGGCCTGGGCGTCGCTTATCATGTTTTCTTGCGCCTGGATGTCGGCTGCGCCCGAGACTTTGTCGGCAAATTTCTTCAGCGCCTTGCCCTCGAATTCTTCTTTCCAACTCGGATCGTCGAAGATCCGATCGACGGTCATCTTGCGGTCTTTAGCCGTGGCCTTCTCGTCGGGATCTTTGCCGGTAGCCGCAAGCTCATCTGGCGTAGGCTCGCGGCCGAAGACGTCGTTGGTGAAGCGGCGGATGTACTCGCGGAAAGTGGCCGGTTCGGTGCATTTGAAGTCGAGGATGACGCCGACGCCGAGCGAGCCGTCTTTGACGCCGGCGCCAAACTGCGTCTTAGCCTCGGCGACGACGGCAGGCATTTCGACGCTCATCCACTTCAGCATTCTGAGCAGCGTCGCCCTGGTCTCAAGATTGAGTTTGGCGGGCGGCATCGCCGAGGGCTTGCCGCCGATCAAGTCCTTGGCCTTCATGACCATCGAGAAGAAGACGCGCGGCGCATAGGCGTCGGCGGCGAGTTTGTCCTTGGTCAGATTGTCCTTGTCGAGCGGCCAAAAGCTCCGGACCTTGCCGTTTTTCGCGTCGTGGCAGCTGAAGCATTTGTCGTTCAAAAACGCCAAGGCTTCTTCGTCGCTAAGGGGGTTTACCCCGGCGAGGAGTTCCTTGGTCGGCACGACCTGGGCAGCGGTCGCGTCATCGTCGTCGTCGCCCGGGGCTACCGGGGCGGTGACGGCCGCGCCGTCATCGTCGTCGCCGGCTGGTGCCAAGCAGGCGGGTTTGTCGGTGTTGACGTCGAGCGAGCAGTCGACCGCCGCTTTTTTCGCCAGCTTGCGATCAATCGGCTTGTCGTTCGTGCACGAGGCGGCGCCTGCTGTGACGAAGAACAAAAGCGCAATGGCGTGCGATGCTTGGTTCATGGCCTCTATTCGTCTGGCAAAAGTAAGAAAAATCACCCTGTTAGATTCTCTCTCGGCAAAGACTAGCTTAGTCTTTAGGAGGATGGTCTAAGAAGCTGATTTTAAAGAGTAAATGCGGGCCTGGTTTCGCCCGAGGTCAATCACTCGATTGTCAGGTCTTCCGCGCCCTGCCCGGCCACGGCGGCAGTCCAAGTCGTGACGCCATTCTTCGTCTCGACTTTGATGTTGGCGAAATGACCGACGAATGCCTGGAGAGGCAAGAGGTCTTTGTAGAGGCTCTTTGGCAGCGTCGCCGAGCCGTTCGGCGGCAACGCGCAACGGACGTGCTTCACCTTCGACGATGCGCTGCCGTAAAAAGTCACCACGACTAAGTTATAGTTCTTCGACGCGCCGCCGACGTCGCCGATCAGCAAGTCGGTAGTTGCCTCGTCGAGGTGGCTGTTGATGTCGCTTACAAAGGTATTGACCGTTACGTTCGCGTCGGTCGCCTGCGCCAGCTGGATCGCGCCGGCAGTCGGCATCACCGGCGTTTCCACGACGGCGTAAGCATCGCCCGAGGCGCCGGTGATCGTAGCCTTTAGAGTTTTCGTGACGTCAATCGTCGTCGCCGTGTCCTTGCCTTCCACCGAGGCGCGACCTGCGGTGAAAGTCGGCGACGCGTCGATGCCGCCACTGAAAGTCACGGCTTTGGCCGGGTTTTCCTTGCCTTGCACGGCGGTGACCTCGGCGCAGCCGAGGGCGGACTTGGCGGGAAACTGCGCGTCTTGCACATAAACTACAGCTTGTTTAAAGCGGAAATCCTTGATGTCAGCCTTGTCCCCCATTTTTTGCTGGCGCATGTCGAAGTAGCCGTACTCGACGGAGACCTGCTTCGCCGCCAAACCGTTCGGCGCCGCTGGCAGGTAGGCGCCAAACTCCAGCGCCGACAGGGCGATGCCTTCGCCGACGAACGGCTTCGTAGGCACCGGCTCCGCTTTGGGAGTCTTTTTCCCCGCCGACGGCGCGACGCCGCCGCACGCCTGAACGACGCTCAAGGACAGAAGGAGAAAACATCTGATCGCGCGCATAAGTCCTCCGAAGGCTACTGCTTCGGCAAGGCAAAGGCTTTGGATTAGCTTTTTTTACTGATCAGATTAGGGATCGCGCCATAAGTCCGAAGCTGCGCGCGGGTAACTAGCCAAGATCAAAGGCCACTCTCCGGAACCCTAGCTTTCCCTAAAGTTTCGGGCTCCTACCGCCGATGGTGATTGCAACGGGCAAAATGCATCTCTGGTTTACGGACGATCAATACCTAATATCTCTTACGGAGACCGGTCACATGACGGACCCCACCAGACCGAAAACGACAGCCGACGTCGCGCCGGTCGCGCCTACCAAAGAAGCGGAAGTCGTCAACCGCCGCCGCATGTTCGGCGCCGGCTTGATCAGCATCGGCACCATGCTTGCCGCGGCGTGCTCTGGCACCGACTTCGCCAGCGGCGTCGCCGGCGGCCGCAAGAAAGACAGCAAGCAGGCGGGCGGCGTCTCTGGAGACGATGACGACGACAGCACGGGCCCAGATGGGACAGCTCCTGGAGGCAAAGACGCAGCCGACGGCGTCGACCCCAATAATCCCGACGACCCGAACAACCCGAACCCGCCGGGTCCCACCGACCCGTCGATCGACGATTGCGCCGCCAACAACGCCACGGCCATCAGCCCGGACGGCGACCCCGCGGATGCCTATCAGGCGCGTTTCAAGTTCTACGGCAAGACGAAATCGGCGCTTGTCGCGGTGCAGTTCGACGCCAGCGAGTCGATCGATCAAGTCATTCTCGCGACGCCCACCGGCCGCCTGATCGCCGTGCACACCATCACCGGCGCCGACAAAGATGCCAGCGGCAAATACCGCCCCATCGTCATGGACAACGTCTGGCTGCAGGAAAAAGGCAAAGACCTCACTGAGATCAAATTGATTTTGCAGACGCCCGCCGGCAAGAAGGTTCACACGGAGCCAGTGGCCTTCTTCACGACTTACAATAACATGACGGTCGTGGACTTGAGCGGCGGCTCCGTGCCCTCTGAAATGCTCGGCAACCAAAGCGTCACGCAATTCGATGCGAGCTCGGGCGGCTTCGATACCGACACTTCGGTTTCGTACCCGAGCGACGCGGCGAACGGCAACCAAGTGCGGAACTTGCACACTGTCAACATCTCGACGTCCTGGACGCGCGGCGCTGGAGTCAAAGGCACCGTGACCGACATCATGGGCGTCGACATTACTTCCAAGATCGATGGCCAAGGCATCCTCGAGCACCAGGTGTTCTGCACCTACGTGAACATCGCGGGAAACAAGACCGTCCGGACGATTTTGCACATCGGCTAAAAATGACTCCCACTCAGGCGAGGACTTAGGATATGGCATTCGCAAAGACTGAAGTTTTCGAAATGGACCGTCGGCAGCTGCTCAAACTCACGGGCACGATGGGCCTAGGCGTCGCCTTCGTGATGCCGACGGAGCTTTTGGCGGCCGGGATGTGCGAAAAACTAGTGACTGACAACGGCAACGTCAAGGCGACCCAAGCCGGAGCGACGCTGCAGTTTTGGATTGACGGCCTGCACATGGGCGTCACCACCATCGACGGCAACTTCATTGGCAACGGCAACACCAAGTCGCGCGCCAACATCACGCTGTTCATGGACTTGAGCCAAACGGCCGTGAGTTATGTCGAGTCCGTGGTTTTGATGGACCCGACAAAGAAACTCCTCGGCGCTCGCTATTTCGATTCGTCGATGAAGATGCTGGACGGCCACGTTCCCTACGTGCGCTTCGAGAACGTCGAATTGGACCATACCAAGGACTATTTCTGCGTCTACACGGTGCGCTCGGGCTCGACCGTCAAGCTTTACACCGCGAAGATCGAGAAGCCTGAGACGTCAAAGCTCAACACCACGTGGCTCCCCCAGCAAATGCGCAACGACTTCAAAACCTTCTTGGTCGGCAACACGGCCAGCAAGACGCCGGGACTCATCACGACCCAGTTCCAATTCTGGACGAACAACGGTCTTGCGACGCACACGGCGCGCGGTCGGGTCACGTCGATGGCTTCCGACGGCAAGGACTTCAAGGTCAACATCGACTTCATGCACACCGACGCCAACGACAACCATTACATGCGCTACTTCATCGTCATGGATCCCGTCGGGCGTCTCTTGGGAGTCGTCAAACGCAATCCGCCGGGCGCCAACAAGCAAGGCGGCACCCTGGACGTCAAGCCGATCACAGAAGCCGACAAAGCGGCTCTCGGCATTCCGGACCTCCAGGTCGCGAACATCGCCGACTGCCCGTACATCCAGTTCTACACCGAGGACTCTTACGACGCGATTGCGCGGAACATGATTCGTCTTCGCTAAGAGCTACGACGGAAAGGTCCGCATTCTGAACGCGAGAACGAGGCGCTCCCCCTGGGGAGCGCCTTTTCTTCGTGAGCGCGAAATTGATGTGCTATATTTGGCTAAGCAACGCCTAGGTCCAGGGAGGTTCGGTCAGTGTCGACAACTCGCCGCGGCAACATCGTCGCTTTCAAAGGCTTCATCGACGAACGGCTCGAGTTCGCACTTGCGCTCGAGGCCGGCGTCACGGGCCTGGACTTCCGCGAGGTGATTGGCCTAAATAGCCTCGGCGTTCAGCACTTCTTCGAGTTCGTCCAGCGGTGGGGAGGTCGACCTTATGAATATTTCGAATGCCCGGTGATCCTGATGGATACATTCATCATGATTCCTTCGCTCTGCGGTCCGGAACAGAATACCGCTAAGATCCGCTCCCTTTTCGTGCCCCTCGAATGCCTCGTATGTCATACCGAAATCAACATCCTGGTCGAGGCCAAAAGCCTCACTTGCCAGCATGGACTCGTCGTCCCCGAGCCGCGGCCCTGTGCGGTTTGCGGGGGCTCGTTAACGTTGCAAGAGGTCGCGCACAACTACGCCGATCTCTTCAAAATCGGGGCGTTGACGTCCGAGTGATTTAGAACGTTTCCTTGATCTCGCTGATCGGCTTGATCTTGCAGCCGGCGGCCTCGAGCAAGGCTTGGTCGGCGGGCTTCATGACTTTGCCGTAGCGCGGCTTGGCCGCGCCGAAAATGCCGCTCATTCCCAGGATGCGCGTACCGTTGACGCGTTTGACGTTGCAGCAGTCGATGATCGCCTTGTGGCCCTCGCCGATGCCGGCCTTCCAAGCGTCGACCGTGTCGTAGGTGTCGAAGTCTGCCGTCGGCATCCAGTGGTCCCGCGGGAAAGCTTTGGCGAAGTCGTTCTTGGCGGTGAAAGCCGGATAGGTCGTCGATTCGCCGCCGGCGTCGCGGGCCCAGTTTTCGCAGCCCGAAACCGACCCGATGCGGTGGCAGCTGACGCAGTCCCCGTTTTCCGTCGGCGTGACGGAGTACGTTTGCGGCCAGTTGCTAAAGCCGAATTTGCCGCCGAGCATGATGTATTTGGAGCGTGGGCTTGAGGGCAACCAGACTTCGCCGCCTTCGTCTTTCGGTTGACGGGCGTAAGGGCTGTGCATCCAGGGATCGGCGTCGTGGCAAGTCAGGCAGTTGATGCCCGCCACTTCTTGCGGCTTCAGCCAGAAGTCGCCGGCGTCTTGGGCCTTCGGCTCCCGGGCTTTCACGTCTTCGGGAACCGCGGCTTCGGAAGGCGGCGGGACGCGCGCGCCGTAGCGAACGCCGAGCGCCTGGAACCAGCAAGTCTCGCCGGTCTTGCGGTTGTGCTGGATGATGGCGACGTCGTTGAATACGGGGTCGTTAGGGCCCTCGATGGCCGGGTATTGGGGGGACCAGTAGCGCCGGCAGACGAGCGCGGCCTCGGAATCCGGACCGGTCTTCAAGCGCCCGATCCGAGCCCAGGGCTTGCAGAAGCCCTTACCTGTCGGCAGGTAAATGGGACTGTCGCAGGTCGGCACGTCGTGATCCGGCGACGTCGTCACGCCGTTCTCCGTCTGGGTGGTCGGCAACACTTTGAAAATGGATTCGTCGAGGCAACTGTAAGCCGGAATCGGCCCGAGGCGCTCGGCGCAAATCTTCGCGTACTGCATCAACGCCGACTCTTCGTCGGCCAAGCCCAAACCGGTCCGGTTGGCCTTGCCGCGCGCCGACGCCAAGACCTGGTCCTTGCCGCCTTGGCCCGGGCGCACGAAGCAGCCTTCGACGCGCAGCGGTCCTCCGGAGTTCAGCATCGCCGTCATGTCGAGCTTGGCTGAGCTCGTCGGGTCGTCGCGCACGGGCGAGGCGAAGAGCGCCTTGTCCACCGCCTTGGTGAAGTTGCCGCTTTTGCCCTCGCCCTCGAGGGTGACCGTGGCCCGGCCCCGGAGGCTCGAGCAATTGATCTTCACCTCCACGGGAGTGCGCACGACGTCGTAACGCAACTCGACTTTGTCGCCGGGCTTGAATTCGTCGTTGTCGAAAGCGAACTGCGCGGACACTTTGCCGGTGGCTTCGTCGCCCATGAGCGTCAGCTGGATGCCTGAGAATTCGGGCGTGTCGGCGACCGCTTCCTTCACTGAGGACGAGGTCGGGCTGCGGCAGGAGTAAAAGAGCAGGCCTGTCGAGGTCAGAGCCAATAGGCCAAGACCAAGTCCCATTTGTGACTTCCGCATGCCGTGCGCTCCTTAGAGGTTTCCCTAAAATTATACCTAAGGAGGCGCGTCAAGTCACTTTTTGGTAAACTCGCCACAACCAGGCGAGGCCCGCAATGAACAAAGCCCAATACGGCTCGACGGAAGCCCTAAAAGACATGATCCGCGCCGCCCGTGGCGACATCCCCGCCGACCTGGTGGTCCGCGGGGCGCGGTGGCTCGACGTCTACACTGGCGTCTTTCGCGAGGGGGACATCGCCGTGCGCCAAGGCACCATCGTCGGCGTGATGGATCAATACGAAGCCGCGCAGGTGATCGACGCCAAGGGCGCCTTCCTCGTACCCGGGTTCATCGACGCGCACGTGCACGTCGAGAGCAGCCTGATGACGCCCGCGCGCTTCCAGCAAGCGGTGTTGCCGCACGGAACGACGGCGGTCGTTTGG
>JAYWBY010000528.1:0-10543 GCA_043781115.1 Pseudomonadota bacterium | reverse complement strand
TCCGGCCGAGGGTCCGGAAGACATCAAGCGCAAGTCTTTGGCGACCTTGATCAAGGAGATCGCCATGATGCCGAGGCTCGCGGACACGGCGGCGAAGGAATCGATGTTTTGGGCGTTGTCGAAGAGATTGCGGGAATGGAAAACTTCGATGCCAGACGTCTCGCGCAGCGCGGCTATAATGAGGCGGCGGTATTCGTCGGAGGCCCCTTCGCCGCTGCCGATGACGGTGCCGCCCAAATTGACGCCGCGCAACTTATCGACGGAATTGGCCAGCTCTTCGCGCCGGCGATTGACGAGCTCGGCTATCGAGCCGAAAAAGTCGCCGATCGAAGCCACCATGGCGTCTTGGAGGCAGGTGCGGGCGATGACTTCGACGTCCTTCAACTCGGAGGCCTTGGCCACCGCGACTGCGGCGAAGCGTCCGAGTTCCCGGTCGAGGTCTCTCCATGAGGTGATCAACGCGAGTTTGGAAGCCGTATGACAAGCGTCGGCCGTCGACTGAGAGGCGTTGACGTGCACCTTGGTATCGACTGGCGCATAGGTGCCGCGTGCGCCGCCGAGGCGCTCGCTGGCGAGATTCGCCAATACTTCGTTCATATTGACGTTCAACGCAATGCCGCCGCCGCCCGCGAAGGGGTCGGCAACGAATTGCGCCGCGTGCAGACCCGCCATGACTTCGTCGGCCGCCGCGACAATGGCGCCTTCGATGTCGGGCGGCAGAGTTCCACACTGGCCATTGACTAGGGCCGCCGCCTTTTTGACCTGAGCCAAAGCGCGAACGAATACCGGAAAGTCGTGCAATTCACGGCCCGAAAATGACAGGTTTTCCAGCGTTCGCTGCGTCCTGATACCGAACAACGCATCGCGACGCACTTGGCCTTCGCCGAGTAGGTCTCGCTCGATTCGGTTCTCGGGAGTCATGCCGGTTTCCCGTCAGTGTTCAATGGGCGCGAGTCATAAAATAAACTAATGATCCTGTCCACAGTTAGGATAAAAGTTAGGATAAAAGCCGTTCTTCAAACGGGTACTTTGACAGGAGCTCCGCCCCGTTCGCGGTCACTAGAAATTGTTCCTCGAGCTTCACCCCGCTGCGCGCCCCAACTTTGCCGGCATAGAATTCCATGCTTAAAACCATGTTTTCCATGAGTCTTCCCCGCGGAACCACGGCGCCTTTCTCGTGCGCATAAGGCAAAAACGGCGGCTCGTCGTCGTAGCCCGTGCCGTGCATCATGCAAGAGTAGCCTTGCGCCTGGTAGGCGAGAGGAACCTTAGGCGCTTTTTCGAGGAGTTCCTGATACTCGGTCCCGGGCCGACAGAGTTCCATCGTCGCGTGAATAAAGTCATACGCCACCCGGTAAGCTTCCCGTTGCTCGGCGTCGGCTTTGTCACCGCAGAGAAACGTCCGCGAAATATCGCAGAGATAGCCTTCCGGTCCGGTCATGTCGGTGTCGATGCCGACGACGTCTCCCGGGCGGACGATATTGTCGCCGGACTCGTAAAACCACGGATTGGTTTTCTGCCCCGCGGTCAAAAGACGGGTGCTGCAATGCTCGCCGCCTAGCGCCAACATCTTGTGCCAGAAGACACCCGACAATTCATTCTCGGTCACGCCGGGGCGAATGGCCTTTTCCAAATCGTGGAGTGCGGCTTCGGCGATGGCGCACGAGCGGCGAAGAAATTCGATTTCGTCCGGAGTCTTGATGAGCTTTGCCGCCACGACCGGTTCATCGGCATCCGCCAGCGTCAAGCCCGCCGCGACCAAAGCCTGGTGTCCAAAAAAATCCAAAACGTCGTAGCCGACGCGCCCGCCGGCGACGCCCCGCTCCGTCAAGACAGACTTAATCTCCTCCGCCCAAGCCTTCGAGATACGAGCGAATTCGTGTTGGGAAAAGCGGTATTGCCAGGCCTTTGCGGCGCGCGTCTCGGGCCAAACGGCTTTGGCGAGGAAGAGGGATTTGCCGTATTCGAAAAGCTGAGGATCGCCATGGGCCGGTACGACGGCGTAACGGGCCAGGTTTACTGAAGTCCATAGGTCCATGACCGACACGCCGGTCGCATAACGGACATTGACGGGGTTGGTCAGGACGAGGGCGCCGATGTCGCGCTCCTTCATCGCAGTCTTGAGTTTCCGAAGCCGGTCACGCCTCAATCGGGCCAAGTCGTAGGAGCCCGCCAGGGACGTTACTGAGGTTTGCAAGGCGAACTCCTTAATGATTTCAAAGAACTGCTTAGTTCTTTGACGCAAAAAAAGACGGAAATCATTGATGGCGAATAGAAACTAATACACTTGACTCAGTGACTAAGGTCTGTCAAATACTCGGGCTCAATCGGCGCCCTTATATGCTCAAAAAGTTTCCTGTTCAATAGTCGTCGATAAATTTGCGACATCGGGCGACGCCACGGGAGTCTCGGCATGCATTCACCGACGGATCAGTGGTCTCCGGCCGACCTGTTGGACCTAGAGCGTTATCCGATCGTCGATCGAAGCAGCGCTCGTTACCACGAATTGATTGCAACGGCGCGGGCGCAGCTGGCCGAGCTCGGCGCCTGCGAGCTGCGGGGTTTCTTAAAGGCTGAAGCGCTGGCGGCGATGGTCGACGAGGCAGAAACCTTGGCGCCTCGGGCCTACCACAGTCGAGTCGAAGGCAATCCCTACCTGGAGCCGGTCGATCCGACGCTTCCCGACGATCATCCCAAACGCCTCGTCGAAATGACGGTCCTCGGCGCCGTCGCTTATGACCAGTTTCCCGCGCAGTCGCTCCTTCGCCGGCTCTATGAGTGGGATCCCCTCATGGAATTCCTGGCCGATGCCATCGGTGAAAAGCGCCTTTATCGGTACGCCGACCCAATGGGGGCGCTGAACATCGCCGTGATGAAAGATGGCGACTATCTGCGTTGGCATTTTGATCAAACCGATTTCGTCACCTCGCTGACTTTGCAGGCGGCGGAGTCGGGCGGCGAATTCGAATTCGTACCGATGATTCGCACGGCCAAGGAAGAACGCTTCGGCGCGGTCCGGGCTCTGCTCCAGGGTGCGCGGGATGGCGTGCGGCGCATAGCCGCCCCGCCGGGCACGCTGCTCCTCTTTCAGGGTCGCTACTCGATCCACCGCGTCACCGAGATCAAAGGCAAGAGACTGCGGCATGTCGCGCTTTTGGGCTACGACGTCAAGCCGGACGTCCGCAGCACGGAGCATCTACAATATATGCGTTATGGCCGAGCTTATAAAACCCCAGAGGAATCCCGCCCATGCTGAAACCGCAATTGACCGTCGTCACGGAATGGCTTCGCCGGCCCAAAACCGGCTACTTGAACGGCAAATTCGTGGCTCCCGAGCGCGGCGAGCTGCAAACTTCCATCAACCCGTCGACCGGAATGCCTTCGGGTCAATATTTCGAAAGCACCGTCGAAGAAGTCGGGCAAGCCGCTAGCGCCGCGCAAGAAGCGTTTCGCTCCGGTCCTTGGTCTCGCTGGACGAGGCGAGAAAGACGAACGGCGCTCGAAAAAATTGGTCAACTGATTCGCCAGCACCACGAAGAATTGGCGACGCTGGAAGCCCTCGACAACGGCAAGACTCACAGCGAGGCCTACAACGACGACCTGCCGGAAGCGGCAGACGTTTTCGACTATTACGCCGGCTGGATCGACAAATATTACGGCGAGGTCAGCCCCGTCGAGCAGGGATTCCTCAACTACGTGACGCGCGAGCCAGTGGGAGTCTGCGCGCTCATCGTCCCTTGGAATTTCCCGTTGCTGATGGCCGCCTGGAAAATTGCTCCGGCGCTCGCGATGGGCAACACGGTCCTCGTTAAGCCGTCACCTTTTACCTCGTTGTCGATGGTGCGTCTTGCCGAAATAATCGATGCGGCGAAGGTGTTGCCGCCCGGAGTCCTCAACGTCTTATTGGGTGACGCCAAGATCGGCGCCGCCTTGACCCGGAGTCCTTTAATCGACAAAGTTTCCTTCACCGGTAGCACCGCCACCGGCAAGGACGTGATCCGCGGCTCCGCCGACTCCAACTTGAAGACGGTGACCCTCGAACTCGGAGGTAAGTCCCCCAACATTCTCTTCGCGGACGCGCCGGATCTGCCGTTTGCCCTGGACCGTTCGTTCAACGCCATGTTCTCCCACAAGGGCGAGAAATGCTCCGAGCCGACGCGGCTCTTGGTGGAACGCTCCCTTTACGGCCAAGCCGTCGAGTACATGGAAAAGCGGGCGAATGCCGTACGCTGCGGCGACCCGTTCGATGCTCAAAGCACGCAAGGCGCTCAGTGCTTCAAGGGTCATTTCGACAAGATCATGAGTTACATCGATAGCGGCATAGCGGAGGGCGCCCGCCTGGTTGCCGGCGGTAAGCAAGACACCAGCGGCACCAACGGGCAAGGGTACTTCGTTCGCCCGACGATTTTCGCGGACGTGAAACAGCATCTCAAGATCGCCCGCGAGGAAATCTTTGGGCCCGTGTTGTGCGTTATGCCGTTTTCAACTGAAGAAGAAGCCGTGGCCATCGCCAACGACACTCCGTATGGCCTCGCAGCCGGCCTCTGGACCGCCGATTTGTCGCGCGGCCATCGGGTAGCCAAGAAACTCGACGCCGGCCAAGTCTTCGTCAATCGCTTCGGCTGCTATGATTTCGCTAGCCCGTTTGGCGGCTTCAAACAGAGTGGCTGGGGCAAGGAAATGGCCGTCCATTCACTAGCGTCTTATACGAAGGCCAAGTCCATCTGGATCAACTTCCAGTGAATACCGATCAAAAACAAGCATCGTCGGATCTCATCCTAGTAGCGCGCGGCGTGTCGAAGACTTACGACGGCCAATGCGTGCTCGCGCCCACCGACCTGAAGCTCGAGCGCGGCCGCATCTTGGTGCTGCTCGGCCAAAGTGGGTCCGGCAAGTCGACCCTTCTGCGCATATGCATGGGCCTCATCGCTCCGACGACCGGGTCCGTGGAGTTCGAGGGGGAGCTCGTTACCAAGCAAAATGCGGAGGAGATGCGCCTCAGAATGGGCTACGTCATTCAGGATGGGGGCCTTTTCCCGCACCTCACGGCCCGCGACAACATCTTGCTCGTCGCCCGTTACCTCCAGCGCGAGAAGGAGGCGGAAGTCTATCTTGACGAGCTCACCGAGCTGACACGCTTGCCCAAAGCCTGCCTGGACCGCTACCCGTCGCAACTTTCCGGGGGCCAACGGCAACGCGTCAGCTTGCTTCGCGCTTTGATCATGCGTCCGGGCCTCCTGCTCCTCGACGAGCCGCTGAGCGCCCTCGATCCTCTGATTCGCTCCGATCTGCAGGATGACCTTTTGGCTGTTTGCCGGACCTTAGGCAAAACCGTGATTTTGGTGACGCACGATCTCGCCGAAGCCCAGTTCTTCGGCGATGAGATCTGGCTGATGCGCGATGGCGTCACGGTGCAGCAAGGGGCCTTCGCAGACTTGATCAGTCACCCGGCTGAGGACTTCGTCCGCCGGTTCGTTCATGCCCAACGTGGCATTGCTCAGGTCCCTGCCCCTCAATTTGTTCACTGAGAGAACTATGAAACTGAAACTCCTCGTACTCCTCGCTTTGGCGACCGGGCCCGTCGCCTCTCAGGCCGAGGCCGGACAGCCGATTGCCGTCGGCTCCAAGTCTTTTGCCGAGAACGTCATTCTAGGCGAGATGGTCGTGCGTCTCGTCGAAGCGAGCGGCGGCACCGCGACGCACAAAGTGGGCCTCGGCGGCACGCAGATTCTTTGGCAGGCCCTTTTGAAGGGTGATTTGGACGTTTATCCCGATTACACGGGGACGCTGTTCCAGGAACAGTTCTTCGGCAAAGGCCTGACGAACATCGCCGACCTAAAGCGAGAACTCGCCAAGCTCGGACTCGGGATGGCCGAGCCGATAGGCTTCGTGAATACTTATGCCGTCGGCATGCGCCGAAAGCAGGCAAATGAACTCGGCATCACGAAGATTTCCCAGCTCAAGAACTTTCCTGAGCTTGGCTTCGGTTTCGGTCAAGAATTCATGACGAGAAACGACGGCTGGCCGGCTTTGCAAAAGCTTTATTCGTTGCCCCAAACCGATATTCGGTCGATGGATCACGAGCTGTCTTATCGGGCGTTGGCCACGGGCGCGATTGCCGTCAAAGATCTCTTCAGTACCGATGCCGAGCTCGAGCTCTACGACTTGGTGGCCTTGGAAGACGACTTGGCCCTTTTTCCGGTCTACCAGGCGGCTTTTATCTACCGCCTCGACGCGCAGAAGAAGCAACCCACCCTGGTCGCCGACCTCGAGCGGCTTTCCGGAAAAATCAGCAACGAGCAGATGGTCAAACTAAACGCCTTGACCAAGATCAAGAAAATTCCGGAGCGCGACGTGGCGCGGACCTTCGTCGAGCAGACTTTGCTCAAAGAGGCGCCCTCAGCCAAAGCTGCCACTGGCTGGACGACCTGGTTCTCCGACCGCCTGCTCGGGGACACGGCGAACCATTTGTTTCTCGTGCTGATACCCTTGCTACTCAACGTTCTCGTAGGAATTCCGTTGGGAATTTGGGCTGCGCTCAGGCCACGCGTCGGCCAGTTTCTGCTCAGCGGCAGCGGCATGATCCAAACGATTCCGTCCCTTGCCTTGCTCGTCTTCATGATCCCGCTGCTCGGAATCGGCTATCCGCCGGCCTTGTGCGCGCTTTTTCTCTACGGACTTCTGCCGATCATGCGCAACACCTACACGGGCCTAACGACGATTTCGCCTCAATTGCTCGAGTCGGCCAGTGCTCTTGGCTTGCCCCGGTGGCAGCGCCTCATCAAGATCGAACTGCCGTTGGCGTCGCGGCAGATTTTCTCCGGCATCAAGATTTCCGCGGTCATAAACGTCGGAACGGCGACCCTCGGAGCCATCATCGGTGCCGGTGGATTCGGCGAGCCGATCATGATCGGCATCCGAAGAGATGATATGAATCTCGTGCTTCAAGGTGCTCTGCCGGCCGCGGTGCTCGCCATATTGATGCAGTGGGTGTTCGACCTGGTCGAGCGGACGATGGTGCCTCGGGGCCTCCAAATGAAGGGTTAGGGCTACCCGTCACCGTTGCGGGTTCCAGGTGCTGCTAGGCAAAGAGTAAAGAATTTCCTCCGCCCCGCGCCCAGCAAGTCCCGATAATTGCCTGTCTTTAGCCTTGCCTCCCGCGCTTACTCAAGCGCGGGAGGCTCCAGGACGACAAGATATCGTCCCTAAATCCCGCGCCGAGGAATTTAAATGACCTTCAAGGCTAGCCAATTCGCGTTGAGTCTCGCGGTTTTCGGCTTGATTGGTTGCGGCGTGGGTGTCGACCAAGGGTCCACGCATCGAGCGTCCGTCGGCAATGCCTCATCGACCATCACGGACCCCGCGGCCCCCGTGGAAGCGGACCAAGCCCTGCAGGCCGGCAGTCAGTCAAAGGACGACGGCGACGGGGCCGACCTCGACGTCTTCTTCAATGACCACAAGAAGAAAATCAGCTTGGACCTCATCGGCACCAACCTGCTCTACAATGCCGAAAAAGACGCGATTTGGAAGGACGGCCACGTCGCCGATCTCTTGGAAAATCTCAACGTAGGTTACCTGCGTTATCCCGGCGGCGAGCTGACGTCCTCTTATCACTGGAATGATCTGAACGGCAACGGCTTCAAGGATTCTTGGGATCCGAAAAATAAAGACTTGGGCAAGGCCCCGGCCTCCGAATGGATGGGCGTCGACGAATATCTCGAGCAATTGAAAAACTCGCATGCCAAGCCTCTCCTCGGAGTCAACGTCCAGTCCGGGCACAATTTCCCGAAACGCCACCAAGAGTCCCTCGACGAAGCGGTCGCCCTCGTCAAGCACGTGAAGCACGAAGGATTTGCCGGCGCGACCTATTTCATCGACAACGAGGCGTACGCGAAAAACGCCTCGATGGATGTCGAGACGTACGCCGCCTACGTAAATGAATACGCCGATAGGTTGCGCCAAGAAGACGGCGACATCAAAATCGTGGCGAACTGGCAAAACAAGATCGACGGCTTGGAGTCGTTGTTGAATGTCGCCGGTCGAAACATCGACTACGTGGACTTCCACTTCTATTGGAACGCCGACGACGCCGATTTCAAGAACTGGCGCGGTCACAAGCCGATGACCCACGAAAACGGCAAAGGCATGCCCGAGATTACCTATACCGATAAGATAGCCCAGTTCCGGGGCGTCGCAAAAAGAGTCTACGACAAGAAAGCGGCCGAGAAAAAGCCGATGAAGGAGACGAAGCTCGCAGCCTTCGAGTGGAGTCTCGGCCCGACGAAGTCGACGGTAAAGCCTAGCCACTTCGAGACGGCAATTATCTGCGCCGAGATGTTCATGCAATTCGTTCAGGGGGACCTCGATGCGGCGGCGGTCTTTCCGTTGCACTTTGATCCCTCGACGCATCCGGACGAAGTCAACCATGCGACGCTTCAGCCCGCCACGACCGCGACGACGGCGGAAGAGCTCGACGACTTGCACGTGACGCCGATGTACTAAATGCTCTCGATGTACAAAAGCATCCTAGGTGCCGATCGGCTTGGAGTCGCGACCAACACCCCCGGTGTTTACCTCAATGCAGCGTATCGTTCGTCGAATGACACGGTCACTGTGATGATTTTGGACAAGACCGGAGACGCCAAGGAAGTCAGCGTCGACTTGCACGGCTTCATCGAAGACAATTCGCACTACTCCGTCGAGACGAGGAGGTTTCAGGCCGTCAAAGGTGATGAAAAGGCCGACAGCGCCGAGCGCATTGACAACACTCCTTTCACTCTCAAGAACAAAAGGGGCCGGATCAGAGTCTCGCTCGAGCCCTTTACCCTGACCCGCGTCGTCATCCACCGTTCGGCGACGCCATTTCCCGTGTCTACCGAGGCAAAGGCCAAAGAATTGCGGGTATTCGTCGTCGCGGGTCAGAGCAATGCCATTGGCCCGCCGGACGAAGGCAAGTTCGTGCCGTTGGCCCGGGACAAGCGCATCATGCTTTCCTACCCTAAGATCGGCTACGAGTTCCACGACCTGGAGCTTCAGAGCGGTCGCGCTGGCGTGGAGGTCGAGATCGGCCGTAGCGCGCTGGACGGCTTGACCTCCGACGGTCGCGTCGCCATCATCAAGTTCGCCAAGGGCAATTCCTCACTGGCCGACGACTGGTACGCGGGCGACGGCGAAGCGAAAGTTTTCCTCGACGGACTAAAGGCAAAGGTCGCGCTCCTCGATGCCTACGCGAAGAAGAATGATCTGAAACTTAGATTTTCCGGCTTCTATTGGGCTCAAGGCGAAAATGACGCCGCGGACAATGCGCATGCCGACAAGTACGGCAAGCTACTCAGGCGGCTTATGCACGAAGTCCGCGACGTCATCGGTCCCGACCCGAAGATCGTCATCGCGGAGCTCAACAAATCGCACGGCGGCGCCGCAAGGGACCGCATTCGAGCCATCGAAGAAAATATCGGTGACGAGGTCGGGTACGCCCTCATCCGGGGCGACGACCTGACGCTCCTGCCGGGCAATCTTCACTACAATTGGGACTCTATGCGCGAAATGGGGCGCCGAGCCTACAAGGCGCTATCTTCGGGGCAATAGGCCGAGACCCAAGCCGTTTTTGCAAGCGCCGCTAGCCACGAAAATTGGCCGGCGGCGCTTCTGCGTCGGCCGGTTTTCGGGCCTGGGTGGCCGATTTAACCCATTGATATATTTGTTTATATGGTTAAACAATTTATTTCGTTCATGGATTTATAAATTCCGCCGACTAATTGGGCATGGAGCAATGACTTAGAGAGCAAAATTTTACGCGGGTGGGTTTATCCATGGCCTATGCTCCATGCAAAATGATGTTCTTCCGTACTGTCGCACTCGGGGCCGCGTTGTTGGGCGGCTCCTTGCCGACTGAGGTCGCCCGCGCAGACGGCAGCGTCCCGATGAACCTCAACGTGCAGGGCACCTTGACCGATGTCGCCGGGGATCCCATCAACGGGATCGTCGACTTTCAAG
Organism: Pseudomonadota bacterium; assembly: GCA_043781115.1. Lineage (GTDB taxonomy): Bacteria > Bdellovibrionota_B > Oligoflexia > Oligoflexales > CAIYRB01 > CAIYRB01. The sequence continues at coordinate 547 of JAYWBY010000528.1, read as the reverse complement.
CCGACGTTTATATGTACGGGTCTTCGGTTTGGCGCACTCGCTACCGCATCAACGTTCAGGACGGGGAATTCATCCTGACGCTTGGTTCGGCTGGCCGCGGCGCGACCGCAATCAATCCGGCGAACAACCAAGTATTGCCCGTCTCCGCCGTGCGCCTCACGGAAGAACTCTTCGCTGGCCTCGACAACATGAGCCCCGTGGAAATCGGGGTTTCCGTTTTGCACGGCACGACGTACGAAGAGGTCAAGCGGTTCGTGCTCGGCGCGAGTTTGTTTGCCGTTCGCTCAGCCAGTGTCGGCGACATCAAGCCCCCGTCGATCGTGACGTACGACAGCAGCCGCAGCATCTTGGCGGGCAACGGCCAGCCGATCATCGACAACAACGGCAACTTTCTCGGCACGGTTTCCGGCCTCTCGGGACCAACCGGTGCTGCGGGACCAACGGGACCCGTGGGGTCGCTCGGACCGACCGGTGCACTTGGTCCGACGGGCGTCGCGGGTGCCCCTGGCGCCACAGGCACTAGCGGAACAAACGGCGCGGTAGGGCC
>JAYWBY010000527.1:0-3854 GCA_043781115.1 Pseudomonadota bacterium | reverse complement strand
TCGCCACGCGTTTTTCGAGCAGCTCTCCGAGAAGTCGCGCCGACGCTTCGACGCGTTCGCGGCAGGCGGAGGAAAACTCCAGCCGGGCGCCCTCGCCGGCCGAGTAAACCAAGCCCAGCACGGCGTCGAGCGCGATTCGATGTTCGTCGACCTTGAATATCACGGCTTCACTTCGTCGAGTTGGCGGAGGTAGAGCCGAGCATAACATCGGGTTTGGTGGCGATCCACAGCGTATTGGAGAACGGCGTCCGGCCTCGACAAGGCAGGCGCTCGACCTTGAGCCCCAAGGCTTGTAGCTGATTTTCGAGTTCCGTCCCGGAGCGCGGCTCGACCTTTTTGGCGCGGGTGAGACCGAGCCCCAAGCTGAACCTCTCCTGGCAGACCGTCAACAGCGTGCGGGCGCGCTGGTCGGCGTCCATGTCCCGAATGAGCAAGCGCCCGCCCTGCTTCAAGCAACCAGCCAAACGAGTCACCAAGTGCCGCTGCGACGAAAGATCCGCGTAGTGAAGCACGTCGATGCAGGTTATCCAGTCGAAGCTCCCGGGCGCCCAGGCGGCCTGAAAGACATCTGCCTCGCGAAATTTCACCGGCAAACACAAGCGCTCGGCGGCAGCGCGGCCGCGCGCAAGCTTCGCCGCGTCCCAGTCGAGCACCACCGACGACTTGAGGTTCGGCGCGGCGATGCCGATCAGCAGCGGCAAGGCGCCGGCGCCGCCGCCGACGTCGAGGACGCTCAACCCGGGCTTGGCCTTCGCCACGACCGCGGCGTAAACCACGTCGTGGCGAATCTTGCCTTTCAAAATTTCCGCTTTGAAGCGTCCTTCGGGCCGAAAGGCTTCATAGAGTCGCTCTATCAATTCACCGGCGAGCGCCGGATAAGCGGCGTCCCCTCGCCCCTTTTCGCGCCGGGCTTTGGCGACGCGCCAGACGACCATGCCAGCGAGGCCACCGAACAAGACGCCGTTGATCAAAGCACCGAGAAACCAAAAGCCCAAGAATTCGTAACGAATCTTGTCCACCGCGTTAGCGTCGAGCGCAACCAAATGACCATGGACCGCGAAGTAGCCAACTTCGACGCAAGCCACGGCGATCAATGGAATCATCACCGGCAGCGAAATGTTCGCGGCCGCGTATACGAGGATTTTGTTGAGCTTCAGCGCGCTGGCGAGCACGAGGCAAATCAGCAGGTGGAAACCAAAAAGTGGCGTCAGCCCCACCGTGACGCCAAGCGCCACCGCGCATCCGAGTTTGGCGGGCTCGTCGTGCTCCGTGGCGACGTGGGCCAAGACCTGCGTAAGCCGCGCGAAGCCGCGCGCCGGGGCCTCGCCGGCGGAGTTTTCCAGGTTCCCAAGCGGGGCAAAGTCTGCTCTAATTTTGGCAATCACGGAGCGCATCCGCCAATGTTACCACGACCCCACGGGCCGCGCCTTGCCGACTTCTAGGAACAGGAGCCAATGGAGCGCGGCGCCCTTTCTCGTGCTGACGCTGGCCGGGTCTACGGTGAGTTGCGCCGCGCGCCTCGAGCGTCAAAGTTTCGACGCCGCGGTCGCCGAACTTCTGGACCATGGGTCCCTCCGCCAGACGGTCGATAGTCTCGCCGTTCCCTTGATCGCATCCGGTCGGAACATCGGCATGGCGATCGCCGTCGCGACCCCCGAGGGCGACGCCGTGTTCACTTATGGCAGCACCGAACCTCACGGACAAGTGCCCTTGGCGCGCGACGCGGTCTTCCAGGTCGGCTCGGTGACGAAATCCTTCACCGCGCTGCTTGCCGCTCAACTGGCGCGCGAGGGGCGCGTCGACTTGAACGCGCCGATCGCTCCGCTTTTGCCCCCGAGCCTGAGTGCCGCCGCTCCCGACTTGCAGGCTACGACGCTCTACCAGCTCGCCTCGCACACCTCGGGCCTCGGCCACGAAGTTTACGACCGCGAGATGATGGAAGGTACGCTGACCTATTTGTTCAACGGTTCGAGCCTCTACCGCTTCGTCGATTCGGGCGTGATGATCGACTATGTGAGCCGACTCAACTTCAACTCGCCGCGGCCAGGCACTTACGCCTACTCGAACCTCGGCATGGTCTTCTTGGGTTTCGTCCTCGGGCAAGTCGAGCATCGGGGCTACGCCGCGCTGCTGAGCGACGAGGTGCTCACGCCGCTCGGGCTCCATCACACCGGCTTGAGCCTTCCCGGCCAGCCTGGGCTGGCCTTCACGCCCGGCTTTGCCGGCGACTTGCCCCCCTTCTTGGCGCGTGATACCCCGGTCGACCCGTGGCTATTCGACGAAGGCATAAGCGGAGCCGGGGGACTCTACTCGACCATCGACGATCTGCTTCTTTACGCAAAAGCCTGTGCTGGCATGACCCCGACGCCGCTCGCCGCCGCCATCGCCGAGACGCAGAAGCCGCGGGCGAAAGTCGACGACGGACTCGTCGCCATGAGTTGGTTCGTAAAGGAATTACCAGATAGCCACCAACCTTACGTTTACATCGCCGGCATCATCGGCGGGCACACGAGCTTCGTCGGCTTCGACAGGCGGCGTCAGCTTGCCGTCGTCGTCTTGCAGAATTCGATCAATCACGACGACTTGATCGGCGTCGAGCTGCTCGACCGCCTGGTTGCCGCCGCCGATTTGAAAGCCAGAGAGCCGCGCCGGCCCGCCACCCCGCCCGAGCCCCGCCCTCGGGCGCCGGGCGTCGCGGAACTGGGGTCGCCTGAGCCGCCGGGCTATTCGAAGTAGAGCTTGAGCGTCGCTTCGGCGAAAATTTCGCCGCCATCATCCTTCACCGAGCCCCGCACGATGGACAGGGGAGCCATTTCGCGGGTCGTGCGCACTTCTACGAGCAAGCGGCCGCGACTCGGTACGGGGCGGAAGCATTCCAACTGGCCGACACCGACGAGGTAGGCCTTCTTGAGCGGAGCGAGCGGCGCTTTGCCCATCAGCGCATGGCAAGCGCGGGCATAGCCGTAGGTTTGGGCCATCCATTCGATCGGCGCGAACGTCAGGCAGTGAGCCTCGCCCGCGGCGAAGAGTCGTTCGGGAGCCAAGTCGACGGCGCAAATCCCTCCGTCCACCGCCGCGCTCAAGACCTCGTCCACCCAGACCATCGGGTGGCGGTGGGGCAAAGCGGCACCGAGGAGCTCGACCGGTACCGGGTACTTCATGCGAGCCGCTCGTCGAATGAAAGGAGGCCAAGGTGGCCCACCGGCGCGTCGAGCCACCGGTAGATGTCCTCGTCGGCCGGAAGGTCCGTCGTCGCCGACGGGTCTATAAACATTTTTTTGTTTTTGTCGGGACGCCCACGGACTTCGAGGTAACGCACGACTACCGTTCGCTCGGCGGCCGCGGGATTTTCCAAGCCTCCCGGTTCGACGTTGACGACGTCGACGCGATCCGCCGAGCCGCTGGCGCAAAGGAGCGCCGCTTCCGCCAGCGCTCCGGCCAGCGTCCGCGCTCCGGCTTGGACGCAAAGCACCGGCCCCACCCAGCCGCTGAGCTGCAGCACCGGCGACAGGACGACGCTCGGCAGCGTCGCCACGAAGCGTTGCGGACTAAAAGCACCGCCGCGCGCGAAGTCGAGGTCGGCCAGACCCGATGCGCCTCGGCTCGCGAGCAAATAGAGATCGGGCGCCGGCGAGACTTTGCCGGCGCTGCCAAACCATGAACCTCCAAACCATGAATACCAGGCTTCGGTGACCGCCCACGAAACGGCATCCATTTGCTGCCACCGTGGCACGCGCTCCGCCCACGCGGGAGTGGCCGTAGGCGGCAGCGTAACTTCGCGCTTCATGTAGCCGAGCGCAACTTTGGTCATGGGCGCTCCAAGACGGCCGCGCCGTGCATGCCGCCAAAGCCCG